>JACQCB010000218.1 GCA_016201805.1 Nitrospirota bacterium
CCCGCACGGCGCGACCCAAAGCCTCGGCCACCGTCTATCGGGTGACGCGGCGTCTCGGCAAGGCGGCCACGGTGGTCGAGCTCTTTCCCCGCACGGGCCGCACGCACCAGATTCGCGTACACTTGGCCTCCCTTGGACATCCGGTCCTGGGCGATGCCACCTACGGAGGCCGCAAGGTGATGTCCTGCGAGGGGGTGTCGATCCCGCGCGTGATGCTGCATGCGCGGACGCTGGGGTTTTCGCACCCTGTCACCGGCGCCTATGTCGAGTTCGCCTCGCCGCATCCGCCGGACATGGAGACCGTCATTCTGGCACTCGCGCCCCAGGGGCCGGATGCGGCAGGACCCAAGGCGGCACGCAAGCCCGCGCGTCCCCGCGCAGCGAGCGCTTGACAGGGACCATCCGGCACGGTATGTGTCACTCATCAGCGAGGCCGTGATCGGTGGAAACCAGCGACGCATTGGACATCATCGGCAACCTGGTCTCGGCGCTCAAAGCCTATGCCACGAAGCTGCCGGCTGTCGTACACCTCTCGGTCGTTCCCGGAGGACTCAAGCCGACTCCGGAAGCGGTCGCGTCCTACGAACAGGCTGTCTATCGGTTCCGAAGTCATTCCACCGGCGCCGCCTTGAAGCGGCTTAATGAATCGCTCATCCAGTCGTTGGAAGCCTTCGAGATGGGACTCGTACTGAAGGCCATACAGCCGCTGCTGCTCTGCCTGGATCATCTGGAGCTGTGGCAGCGCGAGAAGGCCATTACAATGACCTCGGCCGACGAGAAGCGCCTGCGCGAATATCGCCAGGCGCTGCACCACATCATGCCGGGCAAGGAACCGGAGCTGGAGGGAGCGGGGAAGGGGCTCTAGCGAGCCAATTTTAAGTTGTAAATTTTGAGTGATGAGTTGCGGAGGCCAACTCAAAACTAAAAACTCAACACTTGTAACTGGAAGTCAGTGCCCCATTTTCGGGCCGACCGCATTATCCCCCCGCGTGACCAGGGAGAACCGGACGGATTGATGGCAGTGGGAGCAGGTCACACCGATCGTGTTGTCATCAAGAGGCTTGATGTGTTCTTCCTTGACCCACATGAGCTTGCGGCAACTGGGACAGGTTTTGACCAACGTCGGCATAGATCAACCCTCAACAAGAATTCCGCGATGCGTCGCGCGTCTGATGGCCCCATGCCGCGCAGAGCTGGTTCGGACAAGGACCAGGCCGTACTGTAATACAAGGGACCCGTCGCACTCAAGCTATGCTCACGTTCTCGGAACAAAAAGACTTTGACGCGACCCACTTGGTCACGCTCTACGCACAGGCCCCCTGGGCTGTCGGCAGGTCCCTGGCAGACGTGCAAGAAATGCTGGCCCACACGGACCTAGCGCTGTCGGCCTGGGATGGGGATCGCCTGGTCGGGTTCGGCCGGGTCCTGACCGATTACATCTACCGGGCCTCGATCTGGGACGTGATCGTGGATCGCGCGTACCAGGGACAGGACATCGGCACCCAGCTCGTGCAGCGGATGCTGCACCATCCCTCGCTCAAACGGGTGGAGCTGTTCTGGCTCTGTACGAGGGACAAGCAGGCCTTCTACGAGAAGCTGGGCTTCAGTGCAAAGGAGCAGACCGGAATGGTCTGGACCCGTGCGAAACAGGCCCGATCCGAGTGAGTCGAACGCGCGCTTACGCCGTCTGGACGCGGCGTCGGCGCTTGGGCGAGAGCAGCACGGAGAGAAAAAAGATCGTGGTGGCCAGCAAGACGATCGCAGGCCCGGAAGGCAAATCCCAGCCGTAGGACAGCAGCACCCCCCCGACCGCACAAGCCACCCCGATCACCACCGCATAGGCCGTCATGTGCGAGAGACTGTGGGTGAGTTGATACGCGGTGGAGGCCGGAATCAGGATCATCGCAAACACCAGAATCGCCCCGACCGTCTTCAGCGACACGACCACCGTCAAGGCCACCAACGTCAGCAGCAGGTAAAAGATCCGCCGGGCCGGCACACCGGAGGCTTCCGCCATCTCCTGGTCGAAGGCGATGAAGTAGAGTTCCTTCGAGAAGGTCAGCAGGACACCCAGCACGACCATGCTCAACACGAGGATCACGCGCAGTTCATCCGGCGTGACGGACAAGACGCTGCCGAACAGGTAGCCGTAGACTTCGGCGTTGTACCCCTTCATCAGCCCGATGAACAGGATAGCCAGAGCCATCGTCGCCGTGTAGAGGATGCCGATCGAGACGTCCAGCTTCATCCGCCCCTGTTCTTCCATCACGCCCGTCACCCAGACCGTCGCCAGCCCGAAGACGATGGCCAACGGGAGCGGCGGAAGCCCGACCAGATAGGCCAGGGCGACGCCGGCGAAGGCCGCATGCGCGGTCCCGGCGCCGATGAAGGCCAGTCCGCGCAAGACGACAAAGACGCCGATGACGGAGCAGACCGCCCCCACCGTCGCCGCCGCCAGCAACGACCGCTGCATGAAATCGTATGCCAACATTTCAAACATAGGCAATGGACCAGAGGCTATGGGCTATGGGAAGACAGATCGCATTCTTGCTTCTGACCTATCGCCCATTGCCTATCGCCCCGTGCCTCTCAATGGTGATGGTGATAGTCCTCGACGAGGATCAGGTCTTTCTCCGTGATGACGAGATCCTTCCCGTAGACCTGCCGGAGCACATCCGGCCGCAACACCTCCTCCGGAGGCCCAGCCGCGTAGAGGCGGGTCTTGAGCAGGACCAGCCGGTCCACAGAGGACCGGATCATGTTGATGTCGTGGGTAATCAAGAGGATCGTCAGCTTCAAGTCTCGATGCAGGTGCCTGATCAAATCCAACACGCTGTGCTGCGTGGTGATGTCGATGCCGGTGGTAGGCTCATCGAGCAACAACACGTCCGGCTGCTGCGCCAGCGCCCGTGCGATGAAGACCCGCTGCTGCTGCCCCCCGGAGAGATGGCCGAGCGCGCTGTCCAGGCGATCCTCCATCCCCACGTGGCTCAAGGCCTCCAACGCAATGTCACGGTCACGCTTCGAGGGCCGATTGAACAACCCCAGCGCGCCGTACCGGCCCATCATGACCGTTTCCAGGACCGTGATCGGAAAATTCCTGTCCAGCGCCCCCTTCTGGGGCAGGTAGCCGATGCGGGCCCGGTGGTGGCAGCGCAACTCTTCGCAGGCGCAGTCGAAGATTTGCAAGCTGCCGCCCATCGGTTGCATGAGCCCCAGCACCGCCCGGCAGAGCGTGGTCTTGCCGGACCCGTTCGGGCCGATCACCCCCACAAATTCCCCCTCCGTAATGTCCAGGGAGATATCTTGCAAGGCGATGACGTCGGAAAATCCGAAGGTGGCGTGGTCGAAGCGGATGATCGTTTTGGCCATGGTTCAGAAGAAGTCAGAAAGTCGAAAGTCCGAAGGTCTTCACGTCTTCGGACTTGACGACTTGATGACTTTAAGACTTGATGACTGTTGACGACTTTCGACTCAATTCGGCTTCGCAGCCTCTAAGGCTTCTGCAAGCCTCGTGACATTATATCGGAGCATGTCCAAATAGGTATCGGTCCCGGCCACGCCACCGGGCAGCGGGGTCAGCACGACGACGCGGGCGCCGGTCTCGCGCGCCAAGACTTCAGGAATCTTCTGGTTCAACTGCGGCTCCGATGCGACAACGCGGACCCCGTTCTTGCGGATCGCCACAATCAGTTCCTGCATGTGATGGGCGGAGGGCTCCGCGCCGGCCTGTCGCACGATTTCACCCACGACCTCAAGCCCAAACCGGCGGGCAAAATAGG
>JACQCB010000200.1 GCA_016201805.1 Nitrospirota bacterium
AGAAGGTCCTGGAGGGCAAAGGACGGGATAAAGTCCTGCTGATCGAGATTTCAGGCATGATCACCGATCAGGCGTCAAGCTCCGGCCTCGTGAATCCCACGACGGAACCCAGCCTGGTCGACCAGGTGAAGGAAACGCTCAGGAAGGCCGAAGCGGACAACCACATCAAGGCGGTCGTCCTGCGAATCAACAGTCCCGGCGGCACCGTCACGGCTTCCGACATCATCTATCATGAACTGATCAAGTTCAAGGAACGCACCAAACGGCCGGTCATCGCCAGCATCATGGACCTCGGCACTTCCGGTGCCTACTACATCGCCCAGGCGTCCGACCGGATCTTCGTGCACCCGACAGCCGTGACCGGCAGCATCGGCGTGATCATGGTGCAAGCCAACGTACAGGGGCTGCTGGACAAGATCGGCGTCCAGACGACCGAGATCAAATCGGGCGAGAAAAAATTCATGGGGTCGCCGTTCCGCGCGCTCACACCGGACGAACAGAAGATTTTCCAAAACGTGATTGATGATATGTATCGGCAGTTTCTCTCGATCGTGGGGAAGGGACGGGCAAACTTGACGGCCGACCAGATCCGCGCCGCCGCCGATGGCAGAATCTACACGGCCGAGCAGGCGAAGGCACTGGGGCTGGTGGATGACATCGGCTATCTCTCCGATGCCATCGCCGCAGCGAAGAAGGCCGCGAAACTGGACAAGGCACAGGTCGTCATCTATCATCAAGCCGGCGATTTCAAGAGCACGATCTATTCCATGGGCAATGGTGGAGCCGGGGGACTCAATCTGGGCGCGCTGGCCGCCTTCACCTCGCCCCGTTTCATGTACCTCTGGTCGCCGTAGGCCCGGTTGCCGAATGCCGCAACCGCGTGATAAGGTACCACGCTCGCAATAGATACAGGGTCCAATAGTCAGGCCCTGCAGGGGGGCAAAACAGTTGTCTTCCTTTTCCCGGCCCCTTGACCCCTGACCCTTGCCCCTGAACTGACAAGACCGGTCCCATCGTCTAGCCCGGCCTAGGACGTCGCCCTCTCAAGGCGAAAACACGGGTTCGAATCCCGTTGGGACCACCAAGTACTGTACAAGTCTGACCTGGTACCGGGATTCGAAACATATAGGATGGCCTCCGGCATAATCGATCAAGCCGGCCGATGGCCGTTGGCCACTGGCCGGCGGCATGGCCGAATCCCGTTGGGACCAGAATTTTTGCTTCGCAAAAATTCGGAGCAATGGAGCAATAGACAATGGAACATTGGATCTTGCTCCCATTGCGGTTCATTTTCCCTTCTCCACCGCTCTATTGCTTATATCCATACATGGATTCGCCATGAAGGGACACTTCCTGCTCGCCACTGTATCGCTGGCCGTCCTAGTCATGACCGCGCAGGGCCAGGCCGCCAGAAGCATCGTCCGCCAGAGATTGAGCCAGGAGGACATCAATCAGATTGCGGCCACGACGAAAGATTTCAGCTTCAAAAATCTCAGCGAAACCGACCTGACGCCGCTGGACCTTGCCCACGCCAATCTGAGCTGGACCGATCTCAGTCATGCCATATTGACCGGCGCCAATCTGCAGTCGGCTGACCTCAGCAATGCCGACCTCACGGGCGCGAACCTGGAGGGAGCCGACCTGACATCCGCGCGGCTGTTCGGCGCAAAACTGATCGGAGCGGACCTGAGCAAGGCCACACTCAGGAATGCCTTGCTGCTGCAGACCGATCTGACCGGCGCGGATATTGGCGGCGCCATCCTTGCCGATGCCGACCTCACGGGCGCCGCGCTGACCGACACCTTTCTTGGCGGAGCCACACTGACCGGCGCCAAGCTGATCCGCGCCAATTTTACCAGGGCCTATTTGATCGACGTGGTCGGGTTGAATCAGACCGACATGAGTCAAGCCAACTTTCAAGACGCCAACATGGTTGGCGCCAATCTGACGGGCGCCCAGCTCCGTGAAACGTCTTTCAGCGGAGCCAAGCTGAGCGAAGCCACGTTCAGGGGCGCCGATCTTCGGGGCGCCAAACTGGACCATGCCGATTTACGTCTGGTCACCGGCCTGAGCCGGGCTGAACTCAGCGAGGCCACACTGGCCGGAGCCAATCTGGACGGCACCGACCTCAGCATGGCCGATTTGAACCGGGCGGATCTCAACCAGGCCAATTTGGACCGGGCAAATTTAAATGGTGTTGATCTGCATCATGCCAACCTCCACGCGGCGAACCTCAGCATGGCCAACCTGGGCATGGCCAACCTGACGATGGCCGACCTGAGTTCTGCAAGGCTGATCGGAGCAAACCTGAGCAGAGCCGACCTCACGCGGGCCAATTTAAGCCAGGCGGACTTGAGCAGGACCGACTTGAACGGCGCCTTCCTGAGAGAGGCCAACATCGGACAAGCAACGCTGACCGGGTCGGATCTGCGCGGCGCCGATCTGAACGGCGCAGATTTCACAGGCGCCGCTATAATGGGCATCAATAACATTGATCAGGCCGTGAACGTGGATAAAGCACAAGGGCTTCGCCGCAAATAACCTCAACAACCTTCAACGGTGAATGGCACATCGTAAATAGGTGCAACTAACCGAAAATACCACGACCACCCGCTTCGACCGAAAACCTCCCGATAACCCAAAAATAAATAACCCATAAACAGGGGGATATAATATGTTCGCATAAAAACAAACAACCGCATGATTTAATTATATAAAATGACAATAAAAACCACAGAATAAACATTGACTTATAGCACCGATATGCTATATGTTAATCTCCTCCTGTGGGCCATCGAACAGGTGGCCGACATGGTGGGGTTTACGAACTGATTCATCGACGTCACGGGGGCGGCATGCACACTTCAGTTGAATCTGTCACAGCCGATCTGGCCAGGCAACTCGCCACGGTCCACTTCAATGACGGCCGAATCCAGGACGCCGTTCTTCATTCGAACTTTCTGACGCGGAACACGGTCCAGTTTGTTCCTCAAATCCCGGTGAACGACCGGCGCAAATACCCCCGCGCCCCGTATTTCAATGACGTTCGAATCGCCGGCTTGGGAGCCCGCCTGGCCACGGACATCAGCAATGGGGGCATGTACGTCGCATGCCTGACCCCCTCCCCCATTGGAACGATCATCCCCCTGTCCATGACGATTGAAAACGAGCCGATCTGCGCTGAAGCCCGCGTCGCGTTTATCGATCCGGGAATCGGGATGGGGCTGGAATTCCATCGCGTGCCGTCCACCGCGCGGCTGAAGCTTGAAGCCATGGCGGAGAAAATCATCAAGGCCGAGGGCTCGATGCTGATGAAAACCCGGCGCAGCGGCAATGACCGGCGGGCCGAGAACAGCCCGACGAAACATCTGCGCATCAAGCGCTATACCGCCGATCGCAGAAGCGCCGAGGCCGCCTCTTCACCCGGGCCGGTTGAAGCCAGGCTCTCGGACATCAAATACATCTTTTTCAAAGGCGACCTGGCGATCACCTCTCCGAAGGGGCCGGAAGTCCTCATCGAATTTCACAACGGTGAGGAACTGCGCGCCAGGCTGTTCGATATCTCACACAACTCGCAGGGTTTTTTCGCGGAGTATCAGGTGTCGGACAGCGTCTCCTACACCATCTATTTCGTCACGTCGGCCGTCAAAAATATTCAGTGTCTCGTTTAACGAGACACCTCCAGCCCTCCCCGCGTTGACTGCCCCCTGACCTACCGAACGCCCCCCACGGCTTGCAACCGGCCGTTCTCAGACGATAGACTGGTCTCCTGTGCCGAAACGGAGGCCTCCAATGAAAAACGCCATATCCTTTTCCTTGCTTGTCCTTGTCCTTGCCCTGGCCTCACTCCCCGCCCACGCCGCCGTGATCGGGAAAGAGGTTGATTATCGCGCCGGTGACACCGTCTTAAAGGGCTTTCTGGCTTATGACGACGCCAAGCCGGGCAAGCGGCCCGGCGTGCTGGTCGTGCATGAATGGTGGGGCCTGAACGACTATGCGAGAAAGCGCGCCACGATGCTGGCGGAGTTGGGCTACACCGCGCTGGCCGTCGACATGTATGGGAACGGGAAAACCACCGAGCATTCCAATGACGCCGGCGCCTTCACCAAGGAGGTCACACAGAATCTCGCCGTCGAACGGGCACGGTTTCAGGCCGCGCTGGATCTGCTCAAGGCGCAACCCACCACCGACCCTGCGCACATCGCGGCCATCGGCTATTGCTTCGGCGGCGGAGTCGTCCTGCAAATGGCCCGTGAGGGAGCGCCGCTCGCCGGTGTCGCCAGTTTCCACGGCAGTCTGGGCACCGACCAGCCGGCCAAGAAGGGCGTGGTGAAGGCCAGGGTGCTGGTCCTCCACGGCGCCGACGATCCCTTCGTCCCCCAGGAACAGATTGAACAGTTCAAGCAGGAGATGACACAGGCCGGCGTGGACTTTAAATTTATCGCCTACTCCGGCGCCACGCACGGCTTTACCAATCCGGATGCCGACCGGCTGGGCGCGGCGAACAACATGCCGATCAAATACAACGCCAAGGCCGACCAGGCCTCATGGGCCGAGATGCAGGCCTTCTTCACACGCATCTTCACACACTGAAATCACGGACGCCCGCCCGGACCCATGAGACGTCTGCCGCTCGCACTCTGTGTATGGCTACTGGCGCCGGCCGTCGGCGCACAGGCCGCCGGGCGGGAAGCCGGTTCGCTCCGGCTGGGCTATTTCCCGAATGTCACCCATGCCCAGGCGCTCTACGCGCGGGCGACCGGCGCGTTTGAGAAAGCGGTCGGCGTGCCGATCACCTGGGTCCCGTTCAACGCCGGCCCCACGGCAATCGAATCGCTCTTCACCGACGCGGTCGACGCCGCGTTCGTCGGCCCCAGTCCCACCATCAACGGTTACATCAAATCCAAGGGCGAAAAATTTGTCATCGTGGCCGGCAGCGCCGGCGGCGGCGCCGGCCTGGTTGTTCGGAAGGACGCGGGCATTACCA
>JACQCB010000210.1 GCA_016201805.1 Nitrospirota bacterium
GGGCCAAGTCCGATGCGTTCAAGAAGGCCGGCGCGATCGTGCCGGATACGTTCGGGGCCTTGGGGCCCGCGATCAAGTCGGTCTATGAGGAATGGGTCAAGAGCGGCCAGGTCCGTCCGATCCCGGAACTCAGCCAGGCCGACCTGCCGAGGCTGCCCAAGACCGTGGAAGAAAGCATGAAGGCGGGGGAGGTGATGGTCGCCCCGTTGATCAAGACCACGATCAGCGACGACCGGGGCGACGAGCCCTGCTACGACGGCTATCCCGCCTCCGAACTGATCAACA
The DNA here is from genome assembly GCA_016201805.1 of Nitrospirota bacterium. Classification (GTDB taxonomy): domain Bacteria; phylum Nitrospirota; class Nitrospiria; order Nitrospirales; family Nitrospiraceae; genus SCVQ01. The sequence continues at coordinate 286 of JACQCB010000210.1, forward strand.
AGGGCTATGAGATTCCCCACGTCATCGGCCTCCTCTGGGACAAGCGGCTGATCAGCAAGCAGGAAGCCGAAATCATCAAGCGCATCATGATGCTGTCGGCGGACCATGGACCCTGCGTGAGCGGGGCGCTCGGCACGATCATCGCCGCCTGCGCCGGCATCGGCATGTCCCAGTCGGTGGCGGCGGGCCTCATTATGATCGGTCCCCGCTTCGGCGGGGCCGTGACCGATGCGGGCCGCTATTTCAAACACGCCGTGGACAACAAGATGACGGTGGACGACTTCCTGGTCTACATGAAGAAGAACGTGGGGCCGGTCCCCGGCATCGGCCACCGGGTCAAGAGCTTGCGCAATCCGGACAAGCGCGTGAAGGAGTTGGTCGGTTACGTCAAGAGCCTGAACATCAAGATGCCCTGTCTGGACTTCGCTCTTGCCGTCGAACAGGTCACCTTGGCCAAGAAGGACAACCTGATCCTCAACGTGGACGGGACGATGGCGGCGGTGCTGGTGGACATCGGTTTCCCGGTGGACAGTCTGAACGGCTTCTTTATCCTGTCGCGCACGATCGGCCTGATCGGCCACTGGGTGGACCAGAAGCGCCAGGAAAGCCGGCTGATCCGCCTCTTCGATTACCTGGTCAACTATGCGGCGCCCAAACGGCGCGAAGTGCCGCCTCTGAAATAGTTTTGAATTGTGAATTTTGAATTTTTAGTTCACGAAACTCAAAACTGAGGAAATAATCATGTCTCTGGAAATGGTCAAAGCGCTCTACGCCAAGATGCCAGGAGTGGTCGAGAAGGCCCGGAAGAAGTTCGGGCGTCCGCTCACCCTGGCCGAAAAAATTCTGGTCTCCCACGCCGATAACTTCGACACCCAAGTCTGGGAGCGGGGCAAGGCCATGCTGGCCTTGCGGCCGGATCGCGTGGCCATGCAGGACGCCACGGCCCAGATGGCCATGTTGCAGTTCATGCAGGCGGGCAAGAAGAAGGTCGCCGTCCTGAGCACGATCCACTGCGACCACCTCATCCGGGCCGAGATGGGGTCCGAGAAGGACCTCCTCCGCGCCATGGACGAGAACAAGGAAGTCTACAACTTTCTGGCCTCCGCGGCGAAGAAATACGGGATCGGGTTCTGGCGGCCCGGCGCCGGCATCATCCACCAGGTGGTGCTCGAGAACTACGCGTTTCCCGGCGGGCTGATCATCGGCACCGATTCGCACACTCCCAACGGCGGCGGGTTGGGCATGTTGGCGATCGGGGTCGGCGGGGCCGACGCGGGCGAAGTGATGGCGGGTCTGCCCTGGGAAGTGTTGCATCCGAAGTTGATCGGCGTAAAGCTGACCGGCAAGCTGAGCGGCTGGGCGTCCCCCAAGGACGTGATTCTCTACCTCTGCGGCCTTCTGACGGTGAAGGGCGGGACGAACAAGATCATCGAGTACTTCGGCCCAGGCGCCGAGACGATCAGCGCGACCGGCAAGGGCACGATCACGAACATGGGCGCCGAATTGGGCGCGACGACCTCCGTGTTCCAGTTCGACCAGAAGATGGTGGCCTATCTCAAAATCACCGACCGGGACGATATCGCCAAGCTGGCCGAAGCCGGCAAGGCCATGCTGACGGCCGATTCCGAAGTCTTCCAGTCGCCGGAGAAATACTACGACCAGGTCGTGGAGGTGGATCTCTCCACGATCGAGCCTCATGTGGTCGGACCTCACACACCCGACCTGGCTCGGCCTATTTCCAAGATGGCCGCCGAGGCCAAGGAAAAAGGCTATCCCTTTGAGGTCAAGGCGGCGTTGATCGGGAGCTGCACCAATTCATCCTATGAGGATATCAGCCGGTCCGCGCACATTGCCCGACAGGGGTTGAAGGCCGGGCTCAAGGCCAAGGCCGCTTTTCTGGTCAGTCCAGGCTCGGAGCGGATTTATCACACGATGAAGCGCGACGGGTTCCTGGAGACCTTCGAGAAAATGGGCGCGACGGTCCTGTCCAATTCCTGCGGACCCTGCATCGGCCAGTGGAAGCGAGCGGATGGGGTGAAGGGAAAGGCGGATTCCATCGTCAGCTCCTTCAACCGCAACTTCCCCGGCCGCAACGACGGCATCAATGAAACGCTGTCGTTCCTGGCCAGCCCGGAGATCGTCACGGCCTATGCGTTCTCGGGAGATTTGACCTTCGATCCGGTGCGCGGGACGTTGAAGACGGCGGATGGTAAAACAGTGACGTTCGAGCCGCCGCAGGGCGAGGAACTGCCGGCCAAGGGCTTTGCCAAGGGGGAAGAGGGGCTCGTGCCTCCGGCTGAGAACGGCGATGCCATCCAGGTGGAGATTCCCCCGACCAGCGAGCGGCTGCAATTGCTCCAGCCCTTCCCCCGGTGGGACGGCAACGACTTTGTGAAGTTGCCGCTGCTGATCAAGACCAAGGGCAAGACGACGACCGACCACATTTCGCCGGCCGGGCCCTGGCTCAAGTATCGCGGGCATTTGGACAAGATCAGCGACAACATGTTCCTGGGGGCGACGAACGCGTTTGCTGCGGAACCGGGCAAAGGCACCGACGTGCTGACCGGCGAATCCGGTTTGACCATCGCCCAGATCGCCCGCCGCTACAAGGCCAAGGGCATCGGGTCCGTCGTGGTGGGGGACGAGAACTACGGGGAGGGCAGCAGCCGGGAACATGCGGCCATGTCGCCCCGGTTCCTGAACGTGAAGGTCGTGCTGGTCAAGAGCTTCGCGCGCATCCATGAGACCAATTTGAAGAAACAGGGGATCTTGGCGTTGACCTTCGCTGACCCGAAGGATTACGAAAAGATCGAACAGCACGACCGCATCAGCGTGACGGGGCTGAATAGTTTGGCTCCCGGCAAGCCGGTGCAGGTGACCATCCACAAGGCGGATGGCACGTCGCTCACCATTCAGGCGAACCACAGCATCACCGAGCAACAGATTACATGGTTTAAGGCTGGTTCGGCGTTGAACGCGCTGAACTGATAAGAGGCTGAAAGAGGACAAATCATGACCACCACAGCATCCAAAATTATTTATACAAAGACCGATGAAGCTCCCATGCTGGCGACCTATTCGTTTCTGCCGATCATCAATGCCTTCAGCAAGGCGGCCGGCGTGTCAGTCGAATTGCGGGATATCTCCCTTGCGGGCCGTATTCTCGCTGTGTTTCCAGAATACCTGACGCCTGAGCAGAAACAACCGGACGCATTGTCCGAATTGGGCGAGCTGGCCAAGACGCCGGAAGCCAATATCATCAAGCTCCCGAACATCAGTGCCTCGCTCCCCCAGTTGCAAGCGGCCATCAAGGAATTGCAGAGTCAGGGCTACAAGCTCCCGGATTATCCCGAAGATCCCAAGACCGACGCCGAGAAGGACATCAAGGCCCGCTACGACAAAGTGAAAGGCAGTGCCGTCAACCCGGTTCTGCGCGAAGGCAACTCCGATCGCCGCGCGCCGCTTTCCGTGAAGGCCCATACCAGGAAGCATCCGCATAAGATGGGAGCTTGGAGTCCGGACTCCAAGACGCACGTCGCCCATATGAAGGGCGGGGATTTCCGGTCCAACGAAAAGTCGATGACAATGACCACGGCGGCCGACGCGCGAATCGAGTTCGTCGGGCAGGACGGGAAGACGACCGTGCTCAAGCCGAAAGTGGCGCTGCAGGCCGGGGAAGTCATCGATGCGACGTTCATGAGCAAACGGGCCCTGCGCCAGTTCATCGAGGAACAGATCGAAGATGCGAAGAAGCAGGGGGTCTTGTTCTCGATTCACCTGAAAGCCACCATGATGAAGGTCTCGGACCCCAAGATCTTCGGTCATGCCGTGACGGTGTACTACAAGGATGTGTTCGAGAAACACGGCGAGACGCTCAAAAAGCTGGGCGTCGATCCCGACAACGGCCTCGGTGACCTCTATGCCAAGATCAAGACCTTGCCGGAGGATCAGCGCAAGGCGATCGAAGCCGACATCCAAGAAGTCTACAAGAAGCGGCCTCCGATGGCGATGGTGAATTCCGACAAGGGGATCACCAATCTGCACGTGCCCAGCGATATCATCATCGATGCCTCCATGCCGCCGGTTATTCGCGACAGCGGAAAAATGTGGGGCCCGGACGGCAAGCTGGCGGACACCAAGTGTGTCA
>JACQCB010000211.1 GCA_016201805.1 Nitrospirota bacterium
CGATCATCGGCAAACACATCCAGAATCGTGAACCGGTCAGAGGTCTCGTTGTCGATCTGCACCTCGGTTGACTGACGTTTGGCCGGCATCCGGCGCACCGTGGGCAACCGGTGACTCCGTCCCATCAGATTCTCGACCCTATCCTCGCCTTTCAGAATGCGGACGATCGTCCGCGCAGTGCCGGCCCGTCGCTCGGGCGGAGGCGGCCCGGCGTAATCCGGGTCCACCACCTGGAAGGTATCGACCACGATCCCGTCATTGCGGGTGATGATCTGCGCGTCCAGGATTTGCAGCCCCTGGGCGGCCATCACGCCCGCGATTTTCGAGAAGATGCCGGGAGTCAGATCATTGAAGGTGACCACGGTGTATTCGCACATCCCCAGCGCCTCGTTGAAGTGTTCTTCAACCAGCGCCTCTCCGGCCTGCAACCGTCTCACCGCCGACAGATGAGCGGCAATCCGTTTGGGAGAAGTCCCGTGAAGATAGCGGAGCGGAAACTGCCCCAGTTGCGATTCGATCCACGAGATATCGCCCGCCCCTCCGTCCAAAGCGACGGCTTCACGCGCCACCTCGCCCGCCAGCTTGGCCAGCCGCTCGGGGCCGACGGTCGCATCCCGATCGCCCGACACCTCCGGAAGCGTCCGCAGGTAGAGTTCCACCAACAAGGACTCCTTCCATTTGGTCAGGACCCCTGGCCCCACCGCCGCGATATCGGCCGCAGTCAGCACCAGCAGCTTGCGAAGCACCTCCGGCGTCGCCACGGCCCGGGCGAAGGGGAGCAGCACTTTGTCGTCGTAGGGATCCCGCCGAAACGCGGTGTGGGCCATGAGCAAATGCTGATGCACGAGAAACACGAGCGTCCTCGTGTCCTGCTCGTCCAGCCCCAGACGCAACGCCATGTCCTCGGCAATGGTTTTACCCACCTCGCTGTGGTCCTCCTCGTGGCCCTTTCCGAGGTCATGCAGCAGCACCGCCAGGTGCAAGAGATCCTTGCGGCGAATCTCCTGGGAAACTTCCCCGATCACGCCGGACTCCCGGCCCAGGGCTTCAGCCTTGGCTACAGCCAGGAGGCTGTGCTCGTCCACCGTGTACTTATGATATTGGTTGAACTGCATCAAGCCGCGGACCGTCGCAAAGACCGGGACGAGCTTTTCCAGCAGATGGGCACGATGCATCGCCTCCAGCGTCCCGGCGACATCTCCGGGACCGGCGAGAATTTTGAGAAACACCCGGCTCACCGTAGGGGTCCGAAACGCCTCATCCGAGACGGCGCCGAGATGTCGATGAATCTCGTCGAGCAGCTCGGTATCGATCTTGAGCCGCTTGGCTCCCGCCAGCTCAAACAGGCGGAGCAGCAATTCGGGGCTCTCCAGCACGCGATTGCGCAATTCATCCGGAACCGTCAGAGACGGCCCGGCAACGACGAAGCAGCCATCCACCTTGGACGCGGGCAGCAGTCTGACAATCCGGTGCCAAACCGGAACGGACCGGCAGCGGTCCACGAATCGAACACAGGCCTCGTGCAGACCCATCGTATGCCGGTAGTACTGTTGCATGAACTGCTCCACCGCCAGCAGGTGGGGACGGTCCTGGAACCCATACTGAGCCGCCAACCTGACCTGTTCATCGAAGGTCAGGATTTCCTGCGCCATCCCCGCCCCGAAATGCAGAAAGGCTCGGATGCGCCACAGAAACTCGCGGGCTTCGGTGAGGGCCAGAAAATCCTGCCGGGAGAGAATCCCGCGATCCGCCAGGTCTTGCAGCGTGGCGGCTCGATACCGGGCCAGCCCGACCCACTGCAACACATGCAGGTCCCGCAGACCGCCCTTGCTCTTCTTGACGTTGGGTTCGAGGAGATAGACCGTTTCGCCGAACTTCTCATATTCCCGGCGGCGCTCCTCCATCTTCTGCTCGATGAAGCGATCGGTTTTGCGGCCGACGACGTGATGGAAGTACCGGCGGTGAAATTCCTGAAACAACTGCGGGCTGCCGGCCAGAAACCTGGCCTCCATCATGGAGGTCCGAATCGTGAGGTCGGTTGCCGCCAGTTCCACGCAATCGTGAATCGTCCGGACGCTATGGCCGACTTGGAACCCGAGGTCCCACAGATGATGGAGCACTTCGCGCGACAGGGCCGGCGCCACCTCCACCGCCTCTTCGCGGTACAGAAACATCACGTCGATGTCGGAATACGGCGAGAGTTCACGGCGCCCATAGCCCCCGAGCGCCACCAAGCAGCAGTGCTGGAATCCCGCCACCAGCGCGTCTTCCCCGATTCTTCTCGCCGCATTCTTGTACCGGCCGACGAGCAGCCCATCGACCAGCTCCGTGAGGGCGGCCATCACTTCGGCCCCCGAAGCCCCCCCCTGCAACCGGCGGCCCAGGACCTGCCGCTGCTCCGTGAGCACGGCACTCGCCATTTCGGTCTCCGCATCCCGCAGGAGACCGACGGTCGGCCTGCTGTCCGGCACTAGGGTCACAGCGCGCTCTCCCCCGATTCACCCGTACGAATCCGCACCGCCGCGCTCAAGTCCCGCACGAAGATCTTGCCGTCTCCGATACTGCCGGTCTTCGCGCTCCGCGTGATCGCCTCGATTACGCGCGGCACCAGGCTGTCCGTGACCGCCACTTCAATTTTGACCTTTGGCACAAACTCGATCGTGTATTCGGTGCCCCGATAGGTCTCCTTGTGACCCTTTTGACGGCCGAACCCCTTGACCTCGGTCACCGTCATGCCCTGCACACCGATCTCCAGCAAGGCATCCTTGACCTCATCCAGTTTGAAGGGTTTGATGATCGCTTCGACCAATTTCATATCCGCTCCTTCTAGGCTATAGGCTATGGGCTATAGATGAATGACTCGCGCCTGTCCTCTTAACCTATCGCCTATAGCCCATCGCCTCTCGCCTGTAGTTATGAGTACGCCCGTTCATTGTGCTGGCTGAGATCCAAGCCGGTCGTTTCCTCTTCAGGACTCACCCGCAAGCCGATCAGGCCGTCCACCACTTTCAGAATCAAGTAGCTGCCCACAAAAGAGAACAGCCCCGTGACAAAGACCGCCTGGGCCTGGGTGCCGAGCTGGGATGGGTTGCCGAAGAACAGCCCATCGCCCCCCGCCGCGTTCACGCCCTTGGAGGCCAGCAATCCGGTCGCCAGCATCCCGACAATCCCGCCGACGGCATGGATCCCGACCACATCGAGGGCATCATCATAGCCGATCTTGCCCTTCCAAACAACGGCGCTATAGCAGAGTGCGCCGCCGGCCAGGCCGAACAGGATCGCCCCCATGGGGCTCACGTAGCCGGCCCCGGCCGTCATCGTGGCCATCCCGGCGACCGCGCCGCTGGCCAGGCCCAAGAGGGTCGGCTTGCCCCGGTGCATCCACTCCACAACCATCCAGGTCAACGCGGCCGTTGCGGCGGCAATGTGGGTGGCCACGACGGCCCCGATCGCGACGGCGTTGGCCCCCCTGGCACTGCCGCCGTTAAACCCGAACCAGCCGAGCCACAGGAGGCCCGTGCCGAGCAAGGTGAGCGAGAGGTTATGCGGGGCCATGTAGTCGGTCCGATAGCCGCATCGATGCCCCAGCACAAGCGCACAAGCCAGGCCGGCGGCGCCGGAACTGATGTGTACGACTGAGCCCCCGGCAAAATCCAGCACCCCCATCTTGCCCAGCCAGCCCCCGCCCCAAACCCAATGGGCCAACGGGCTGTAAATGAAGATGGACCAGAGGGCGGCAAACAGCAACAAAGCGCTGAACCGGATGCGTTCGGCAAAGGCGCCGGCAATCAAGGCCGGCGTGAACGCCGCCAACATGAGCTGGAACAACATAAACGCCTCATGGGGAATCGTCGCCCCATACTTCGGGTAGGGCTCAACCCCAACGCCGCTCAACCCGGCCCAGTCCAGCCCCCCTACCACACCTCCCTTATCCGGACCAAAAGCCAAGCTGTACCCGAACAACACCCAGATCACGCTGACCAGACAGAGGATGACAATGCTGTGCATCATCGTCCCAAGGACATTCTTGCTCCGCACCTGCCCGCCGTAAAACAGCGCCAGTCCAGGCACGACCATGGCCAGCACGAGGGCTGTAGAGATCAGGACCCAGGCCGTATCCCCGCTCTCGATCTTCGGGGCATCCGGCAGCGGCAACATGCCTTGAGCCCAGGCGCTGCTTGCCCAGAAAAGAACACCGGCCACAGCCCAGGCCATGGTCGGAAGGACCAGGCCCCGGCACCCCTTTGATTGCGTCACAAGCACCTCCTTACCGGTCCACCGGGCGGATTCGGCCGCCCGTGATCCGGCCCGCACGTGACTTCTTCCCCTCGATATTGCGATACCCGTTCGTGATCGGCATCCGGCGATCATTCCCGAAGGCTCGGTGCGTGATCTTGATTCCGATGGGCGCCTGGCGCCGCTTGTATTCGCTGCCGTCCACCATCGCGATCACCCGAGCCACCGTCGCCCGATCGAATCCCCTCGCGGCAATTTCCTCCGGCGCCTGGTCTTCCTCCACGTAGGCCTTCAGGATCGGGTCCAACACGGCATAGGGCGGCAGGGTATCTTCGTCCTTCTGATTCGGTTTGAGTTCCGCCGAGGGAGGTCGGTCCAAAATCCGCTTGGGAATGACGGCCGCCGCCCCCCTGCGATTGCATAAGCGGGCCAGGTCATACACCATCGTCTTCGGCACGTCCTTGATCACGGCAAAGCCCCCCGCCATATCGCCGTAGAGCGTGGCATAGCCCACGCTCAACTCGCTTTTATTGCCGGTGGTCAAGACGAGATGGCCGAACTTGTTGGACAGCGCCATCAACAGGTTGCCGCGAATCCTGGCCTGGATATTCTCCTCGGTCGTGTCGGGCGACCGGCCTGCGAACGACGGCGCGAGATCGCGCAGGTACGAGTGCAACAGGCGCGTGATGGGGATCGTCTGCACCGAAAGCCGCAAGCGCCCGGCTAATTCCGTGACATCTTCACGACTCTCACGGGAGGTATAGGGCGACGGCATGAAGACCCCCAGGACATTCTTGGCTCCCAAGGCCTCCACGGCGATCGCGGCGGTGAGGGCTGAATCGACGCCTCCGCTCAATCCGATGACCGCGCGCTTGAACCCGTTCTTTCGCACGTAGTCCCGCACCCCCATGACCAGCGCGCGATACGCCTCTTCCAACGGGCTCAGCAGCAGCGCGTGGTCTGGCTCGATGCGCGGACGCGGCCTGGCGACATAGGAATCTGAGACCACGACACGCTCGATCGTCGCGGAGGTTCTTCCGGCCGGCCATTTTTTCCGCCCCTGCGCCAGCCTGTTCCTGGACACCGCGCCGACGTTCAGATCGGCGAGCAGGAAGTCTTCCTCGAACGCCTTGCCCCGCACAATCACCTCGCCGGTCTGGTCCAGGATCAAACTGTTCCCGTCAAAGACCAACTCGTCCTGCCCGCCTACCGTATTGGTGTAGGTCACAATGACGCCGTTTTCCCTGGCGCGGGTGGCCAACATCTGTTCGCGGAACCGGCTCTTGCCCACATGGAAGGGAGAAGCGTTGATGTTCACGATCACTTCCGCGCCGGCCGCCGCTTGGGCCCGGCTGGGCCCCTCCGGAAACCAGATATCCTCGCAGATATTGACGCCCAGGACCGTTCCGTTCAAGACGATGATCGGAATGCGGCGCCCAGGATGAAAATACCGGCTCTCATCGAAGACCCCGTAATTCGGCAGGTACAACTTGCCGTAGGAGGTGACCAACCGACGATCGACGATGACCGCCGCCGCATTGTAGCGTTCGTGCCGGCCGGCCGGAACGACCGTCGGAGGGACCTGCGTGGATTCTCCACCGGGCCCCTCGTCGACATAGCCGACCACCGCCGCCAAGTCCCGGCATTGCCGGACCACTTCGCCGAGCGCCCGGCGGGTGTCTTCCAAAAACCTCGGTTTGAGCAGCAAGTCCTCGGGCGGATAGCCGGTGATCGCCAACTCGGGGAACGCCACGAGGTCGGCCTTGGCCTTCCTGGCCTCGCGAATCCCTTGGGTCACGCGCCGGACATTCCCGTCCAGATCCCCGACCGTCGGGTTCATTTGGACCATGGCGATACGAAAGAGACGCATCGTTTTCTACTCCCGCATCCCCGCGTCAGCGGCCGGCCATCACCCCTGTAATACGCGATGCAAAAAAAAACGCCCTCTACCCGACAGGGTGGAGGACGTCATCGTCCTACTCTCCGCTCACAGCGCCAACCGAAGGGAAACGCCCTTGTTTCCCGCACATGCTTGTAGGTCGTTTATACCATCGGGCCCGATTGCCGTCAAGGTCTTTTTAGGTCCGCCTGACGCTCGATCCCGATGGCCAGGATGACGGCTTCGGCGATCTCGCGCATGGATTTGCGCATGTCCATGCTCTGGCGCTGCATCAGACGAAACGCCCCCTCCTCGGAAATCCCCTTGGCCTGCATGAGGATCCCCTTGGCCCGTTCCACCAACTTCCGTACCTCCAGAGCCTCCTGCATCTCGAACGACTTTTCGACCAATTTGGTGTTTTCGATCGCGATGGCCGCCTGGTTGGCGATGGCCTGCAGCACCTTGACTTCCTCTGCCGTAAAGGCATGGGGCACAGAAGTGTAGCTGTTGATCACCCCCACCGCCCGATCCCGGATCAGCATCGGCACGCACAGGAGGGAACAGAGGCTTTCCTTTCGCGCCAGTTCCGGATACATATAATCATGTTCGCGCGTCACGTCCAACACGATGATGGACCGCCGCTCCTGCACGGCCCTCCCGCTGATGCTCTGCCCCAACTTCAAGCTGGGCTTCCGCCTGTACTGTTCACTCAGGCTCTGCGTCGCCATAATACGCAGTTCGCCCGCCGCCTGGTCGAGCAGCATGATGGAACAGATCTTCGAGTTCATCATCTGGGCGGTCATGGTCACGATCAACTGCAAG
>JACQCB010000214.1 GCA_016201805.1 Nitrospirota bacterium
AGGGGAGAGAAGAGGATGGCGGGAATTTTTCAACGGCCCGCCGCCGCTCGTGCCCCCTGTCCAGGCCTTCTCCACCGTCCTTCTCTATCCCGATGACGACACCGAGATAGGGGAACCTGAAACCCAGCCTTTCGTGGCCGATTACCTGCAAGACGTCCTGGAGGAACAGCCGGAGCTGGCGGCCCGTCTCGCCGCAACGCAACGCGTCCTGATCGACAATTTCGATGCCGTTCTGACCTCCTGCATCAGACTGGATCGCCCACGGGACTACCGCGTGCTGTATTACCGCCCGGCATTCGCCCAGAAACAGGCGCAGACATTCTGGAACCAGTTGGCCCAGGCGCGGAAGCTGGAATGGGCAAAGCGGACGACCTTCGTGTCGGCCGAAGCGGAGCACGCGCAGGTCTCCGGAGATATCTATGACGTCATCTATACCTGGCTGCCATTCTCGCAATTTCACAACGCACAGGCGCTCCAGAAGATCGCAGGCGCCCTGGCCGAGGCCCTTCGGCCAGGCGGCTTGGCCTTTCTCGTAGGCCCTGCCGCAATGAGCCCGGTACTCCAGGCTCACCGGCTCCGCATTCTTCGGATGGACTCCGTGGCGTCACTGCCCAGTTTCCGCATGCATCAATCCATCCTGCCACAAGCCCGAGTGAAGCCGGACCTGATGCTCTTTCAGACTCTCAAACACTGACCGCCGGTCCCGCTGCCGCATCCATGCAACCAAGCTCGGCTTCCTGTCAACGCGGCACGCCCGCACCAGACCGAGCAAGCAATGAAGATGGTAAAGAAAATCCCCGCGGCCGCCGATAGAGAAGACTGTAGGGTTTCGACTACCGCAAGGCCCTGTGGGCTTCCGTCCGGAATGAGCTTGTTTGCACAGCGCCCCTGCTAACGGAGTTGGAATCACCATGAAAAGCATCCTGTTCGTTGACGACGAGGTGTCGGCACGCGAGGAATTGGAACGAACCTTGCGGCCCATGAGCGAGGAATGGGAGGTGGTCTATGCGTCGAGCGGACGGGAAGCCTTGGCGAAGTTGACCAAGAACTCCTTCGATATGGCCGTGGTCGACATGGACATGCCGGGGATGAGCGGCGCCCAGCTCTTGACGGAAATCAAAACTCGACACCCCCAGGCCATACGGATTCTGATGGCCGACCGCTGCGATCAGTCGCTGATGCGGCGATCGGTCGTGAGCGCCCATCAATACCTGCCGAAGCCCTTCAAGTTGGATCTGTTCAAAACCATGGTGACCCGCGCCGCCACGCTGCGCGAACGCCTTGCCAGTGAGTCCCTCCGCCAGTTGGCCGACGGAATCGACTCCTTGCCCAGCCTGCCGGCGCTGTATCGCGAGCTCCAAGAGGAACTGCAATCGCGGGAACCCTCCATCGATAAAGTTGCGCGCATTATCTCCAAGGATATGGGCATGGTGACCAAGATCCTGCAAGTCATCAACTCCCACTTTTTCGGGCTCCTGACGCCGGTCTCCAACCCGGCTCAAGCCGTTTCGATGCTGGGCTTGGACCGAGTGAAAGCCCTGGTCCTGTCGATGCAGGTGTTTGCGCAATTCAAAGAATACCGACACCCCTTCATCTCGCTCGACGTTCTGTGGCGGCACGGCCTGGTGATCGGCGCCTACGCAAGAGCCATCGCCAAGGAAGAGAAAACGTCTCAGGATCTGGTCGACGATGCGTTCACGGCCGGCTTGCTGCACGACGTCGGCATCCTGGTCCTCGCCACGAACCTGCCCGACCAGTACACCCAAGCCGTAGCGCTGATGCAGAACCGCCGGGTCACCGAGTGGGAAGCCGAATGTGAAGTGCTGGGGGCAAGTCACGCGGACATAGGCGGCTACCTGCTGGGCACCTGGGGCTTAAGCGACGCCATCGTCGAGGCCGTCGCTTTCCACCACGACCCGATGCGCTCCGTGAGTCAACCGTTCAGCCCGCTGGCGGCCGTCCACGTCGCCAATGCCCTGGAGGAACGGGAACAGGCCGCCGTGATGGGAGGGGGCTACACGCACATCGACGAAGACTATCTGGCAGCCTGCGGCCTGGGAAGTCGGCTCCCCATCTGGCAGTCGGTCTGCCAGGAGGTGGCCCGGAGCCGAAACAGCCTCTGAGCCGGTTCCAACGCGACGCCGGCGAACCGATACAGGCCTCGTCTTGACAGTCGCGCAGCAACCAGCTAGGATACGGCTGCCTTTAACGCTCATCCGGTGAGGTGAGCAAGGAGCGTATCCCATGCGTCACGGCTCGTCCTACGCCGCCGCAATACAGATGACCTTCTCATCGCCCTGTGCGGTGAGGGGGTTTTTTTATGCCCGCATGAGCTGCGAGACCCGATGATCGCCCACGAAGAACACACTGACCGGAAGCACGAAAAGCTCATCATGGACGCGAACGAGGTGGCGCGGGCCCTGACCCGCATCGCCCACGAAATCCTGGAGCGGAACAAAGGGGTCGGAGGGATGGCGTTGGTCGGGATCAGAACCGGCGGCGTCCACCTGGCCCACAGGTTGGCGCGTCGAATCCAAGAAATCGAGCGGGAACCGGTGCCGATCGGCGATCTGGACATCACCCTCTATCGGGATGATCTGGCGGGCCGGAAGGACCAGCCGATTTTGCGCAAGACGTCGATTCCGTTCAATATCGCAGACCTGAAGATCGTGCTGGTGGACGATGTCCTCTTCACCGGACGGACGATTCGGGCCGCCATGGATGGACTGATCGACCTGGGCCGACCGGCGGAAATCCAATTGGCGGTCCTGGTCGATCGGGGACACCGGCAACTGCCGATTAAAGCCACCTACATCGGCAAGAACATTCCCACCTCGCGGGACGAAAACGTTCGAGTGTTCCTTGAAGAAGAAGGCGAAGACGACCGTGTTGTCATTGTAGATGGAGGCGCGCCATGAGCCTCAAACGCAAAGACC
>JACQCB010000215.1 GCA_016201805.1 Nitrospirota bacterium
CAGGGTCAGCACGACTTCGCGGGTAATACCGTCCAGGATGCCGCAGGTCACCGAGGGGGTGCAGAGGCGTCCCTCGCGCAGGAAAAACAGATTGCTGGTCGTGCATTCCGTGAGGTGCCCGTCGGCGTTGAGCATGAGGCTGTCGAAGGCCCCGGCCGCGATCGCCTCCTGCTTGGCCAGGATGTTGTTCAGGAAGTTGGTCGATTTGATCTGCGGGGACAGGGCTGCGGCCAGGTTCCGTCGCACGCGGGAGATGATGAGAGAGATGCCTTCTTGAAACAGGCGGGGGGGATAGGGAGAGAGAGGCTTGGCCATGATCACGACCGTCGGATGCTTGCAGAGAGCGGGGTCCAGCCCTAGGTCCCCTTCGCCTCGAGAAACGGTGATACGCAGGTGGGCATCGGCGGGATGGGGCGGAGTGCGGGAGGATGCGTCCTGTTGGGGCCCAAGCTCGTTGCGATTTAGGGCTTCGCGCAGCAGTGCGGGCCAATCGTGCTCGTGGATCGGAATGGTGAGGCCGATCAGTCGTCCCGAGCGATACAGCCTGGCCAGGTGCGGTTGGAGCATGAACAAGCGGCCGCCGTAGGTGCGGAGCGTCTCGTAGACCCCATCCCCATAGAGAAATCCATGGTCAAAGACCGAGACGGTCGCCTCGGCGCTGTCCACGAACCGGTCGTTTAGATAGACCCACATAGCAATTCATTCATTGACGATTTTGACATTGACGATTGATCTGTTTTTCAATCATCAATTCAACAATGGCTCAATCGTCAATTCTCTCGGATGGTCTTGAGGAGCGCCTCGGCCTTGAAGAGCGTCTCTTCATATTCACGGTCTGGATCGGAGTCTGCGACGATGCCCGCGCCGACCTGCAGGTAGCCGCGCTCTTGTGTCAGGAGCAGCGAGCGGATCAGGATGTTCAGGTCCAGGTCGCCGGACCAACTGATGTACCCCATCGATCCCGTGTAGGGGCCGCGTCGGACCGGCTCCAGTTCCTCGATGATTTCCATGCACCGGATCTTCGGCACGCCGGTGATCGTGCCCCCTGGGAAGACCGCTCGGATCAGATCGAGCCCGTCGAGGTCGTCCCGCAGGATGCCGGTGATGTTGGAAACGATGTGGCTGACATGCGAATACCGTTCGATCACCATGAATTCATCGGCGGTCACGGTCCCGTAGCGGCAGACGCGTCCGAGGTCGTTGCGCTCCAGGTCGACCAGCATCAGATGCTCGGCCCGTTCTTTGGCGTTGGTCAAGAGTTCTTCCGTCAGGCGACGGTCTTCGTCCGCGGTCCGGCCTCTCGGCCTCGTCCCGGCGATCGGTCTGGTATCCACCCGGCGACCGTGCAATCGCACGAGTCGCTCCGGCGACGAACTGACCAGGCATAAGTCGTCAAAGGCCAGCAGCCCGGAGAAGGGAGACGGGTTGACCTGTCTCAGCCGGCGATAGAGGGCCAGACCGATGTCCTCCTGCCGGGCGCCGGGGGCGCCGGAGAGGCCGCCGAGGTCAATCGTGAAGCGGTGCGACAGGTTGGCCTGATAGATGTCTCCGGCGTGGATGTAGTCCTGACATTTCCGGACCCGCTCGATGTAGGACTCGCGGGGTTGGTCCGGCGTGACTGCGAGTCGGTTTTCCGTCCAGGCCGGTTGAGTGTGGCGGGTCTGGACCGAGAGCCTGGCCTCCAATTCAGCTAGGCGATCGCAACCTTCGCGATAGAGTTTTTCGCGGGGCTCGCCCAACAGCCGATCCATCGGAGGGGCATAGATCAAATGAAGCGTGCGGGTCTGGTGGTCGAGCGCAGCCAGGAGATCGAAGAAGGCGAAGCGGAGGTCCGGTACGTGCAGGTCGTCCATGGCCAGATTGGGCAGGCGTTCGAATTGTCGCACGGCATCGTAGCTCAGAAATCCGACTACGCCACCGAAAAACGGGGGCAGTCCCTCGGGCCTTGGGATGCGGGAAGCGCGGAGCAACGTTGCCAGGGCGGTCCAGGGGGAACCTTCTGACGCCGTCGTCCGATCGCGCGTGCGCAGCTCGAATCCGGTCCCCTTTCCTGTCAGGACCAGATAGGGGTCGCTTCCCAGGAAAGAGTATTGTGCGGTGGCATCCCCGCCCTTGCCGCTTTCCAGCAAAAATGAGTGGCGGCCAGGCTGGGCGATCCGGCCGTACAGCTCGACGGGGTCCGCGGCAGGCAACGGCAAGGAGAGGGTCAGCGGACCGGGACGCTCGTCAATCAGAAATCTGTCGCGCGAGGGGCGAATCATGCGCTGGTTGTAGCATATTGCGGAAGGGATAGACCAGCCGAGGGGTGGCGCGAGTCCATTCCGATCGGTTGAGGGGCAACCTGTTCAGCTTGACATTGCACCTCGAATTTTGATTGAATGCGCCGCCGTGCTTGGCGGCGCGCCGGTTGTCCGTTTGCGAGCAGCTGAGGTTCCTATGCCGCCATCGACCGATCCGTTTTATGCGGGCTTGGGGCAGGCGGTCCGGATCGGGACCGAAATGCTCGCGGCCCTGATCGTGGGGGGTGGGTTGGGCTGGCTGGTGGATGCCTACCTGTTTGCATCGGGACCCTGGGGCATGGTGGTGGGGTTGGTCCTGGGTGTGACGGCCGGGATCAGGAACGCCTATCGAATGGCCCAGCAATGGAAGTAGCGGAGGGATAAGAGCCGATCCCGTGCTCGCGCAACGCGCGGTCTCAGAAGGCCCTCGTTGCAGGCGCGCAG
>JACQCB010000212.1 GCA_016201805.1 Nitrospirota bacterium
AGTGGAGTTTGCGGACGACGTAGCCAGCTTACGTCCCCTCGTCGCCCTGGCAGCAGAACGGAGCCGTAGCATTCCTGACACGTCCATCCTCTCGCTCTGGAGGTTACAGCGGGACCGCGAGTGGCTTGAGAAATTGGACCCGACTGCACCGACGCCGGATGACATCACGCGATTGGAGCGCATTTCGATCAGGCTGCAATGTCTGCTCGCCGATTTCACCGGCTGCTTTCTGATGTGACCCAACGCCGATTATGGGCAGGACCGAAGAGACAAGACTTCCTGCGCCAGCCGGATCGACACACCCTTGAGCCACACGCGCTTTTTCCGTGAACTCTGCCCAGAACGCACCTCCACCGCCCCCTTGGGCAAGCCGAACTGCGTGGACAGATAGGCACATAAAGCCTCGTTGGCCGCCCCTTCGACAGGAGGCGCGGCCACACGAAACTTGAGGGCTTCGCCGTGCAGCCCCACATATTCGGTACGTTTGGCTCCGGGCTGAACGTGAACGGTCAGCAGGACCCCGTCCGGCCTCTCGCAGTATGGAGAGGTCATCGATCCTCACCGACGGACGGGGCGGCTTGAGCCGAGGGGCTTCGAAACCAGGATCGAGGATTGAGCCAGCGCCGGTAACGGACCATCACCTCACGCCCGACGAACAGACAGCCCAGCCAAAAGACGGCTTCACCCACGATCACCAACCCCGCCGCGGTGATCGCTTGGCCCCGAGGCCCGAAAGGAACCCAGGGAAGCAGCAGGAGTCCGCCATAGAAGAGGCAGGAAAAAACCAGACAGAGAATTCCGATGCGATGACGCGACATGTCCGGCGACGGCCGTCTGATGACGGCTAGCCCTTGACGGCTTGCAACGCCTCGCGCAACTCGCCGATCCGGCGAGCCAGCAGATCCAGGTGTGCCTCGCGCTTGGCTTGGTCGTCGCGCAACTTCCACAAGCGATGGAAGATCGTCCCGACCTCGCGGCGCAACGTGGCGGCTTTCGCATAGGCCACGGTCTTGGCCTGGTCCTCGGTCACGTCGCACCCGGACTTCCGCAACGCGTAGACCTGATTGTGCAACGTATCGAGCCCGGCCTCATAATCCGTCTGCCCGCGCACCGCCTTGATGCTGGTCTCGATCATGTTGGTCAGGTTGATCTGCGTCTCGACCCCGCTGGCGCCTTTGGCTTGCTCCAAAAACTCCCCGGCCCTGGGATGCATCAGGCTCCCGCAGCCAACGAGCCCAACCGACAAAACCAGCACGCCGCTCATGACGATGAGGCGTATTCCCCGTCGTGCAACCATCGAATTCTCCCTTCGCATTTCTTGGCAATAGGCAATCGGCTATGGGCTAGAGGCTAAGGGGCGATAAGTGCGGAGTGAGCCTTGATCTCTTCCCTGTAGCCCATCGCCTATAGCCTCTTGCCCGGCTAAAAGATCGCGCGCACCAGTTCTTGAATGCTGCGCTGCATGTCCGGATCGTCCGTGATCGGCCTCGTGACAGCCGCCTCACAGGCCCGAGCCGGCGGCACGCCCTGGCGCATCAACTCGCCGGCGTAGATCAGCAGCCTGGTACTGACCCCCTCCTCCAATCCGTGCGTCTTGAGATTGCGGACCTTCTCGCCCAGCTTGACCAGTCGGAGCGCCGTGTCTTTGTCCACGCCGGTTTCATGTTCGATGACCCGCGCTTCGATCTCGGCCGGCGGATACCCAAACTCGATCGCCATGAACCGCTGCTTGGTGCTCTGTTTGAGGTCTTTCAACACGCTCTGATAGCCGGGGTTGTAGGAAATCACGAGCAGAAAGTCGTCCACCGCCTCGATCACCTGCCCCTTCTTTTCGATCGGCAAGAGGCGCCGGTCGTCGCTCAGCGGATGGATGATGACGGTGGTGTCCTTCCGCGCTTCCACGATCTCGTCCAGGTAGACGATCGCGCCGTGCTTGACGCCAAGCGTGAGGGGACCATCCGTCCAGACCGTCTCGTTCCCCTTCAGCAGATACCGCCCGACCAGATCGGACGCGGTCAGGTCCTCGTGGCAG
>JACQCB010000030.1 GCA_016201805.1 Nitrospirota bacterium
GACGAAAGATTCCGCCGTCGCCGAGCAGATATCGAAAGTCAAAGCGGAGATGGAGAAGATGTCGTCGGCTTCTGCCACACAGCCGGAGACCGCCACAACTGCTCCACTATCGCCGCAGCAACTCCTGGAACGGGCCAGGGCCTTGGCAGCCGCACGACAGTACCAGGAAGCCGCCTCGGCCTATCGAGCCTACCTGGATGCCAAGCCGGAGGACAACGACGCCCACCACTCGTTGGCGCAACTCTTCCTCTCACAGGGACAGTACCGGGAGGCGATTTCGGTCTATCAGACCATTCTCTCCAGACACCCGTCCGATATCGAAGCGCTCATAACGCTGGGGAAGATTGCCGTCCAGCAAAGGAGAATCGGTGACGGACGCCGGTACTATGAGACGGCGCTCGGCGCGGACCCGTCCAATATTGAAGCCAAGCAGGGAATGGCCGATCTGCTCTACTGGCGCAAAGAATACGCAACGGCCTTGCGCTTCTACGAAGACGTCTTTTCCGTCACACAGAACCCCGTTGTCGGCCGGCGAATCCAGGAGATCCGGCATCAACAGGTCGTGTCTCCTCAGGCGCCGATCGGCATCATGGGAGACAGGCCGATCCTCCCTTTCCGTAATTATGTAAAATTTGGGTACAGCCAGTACACCTATAGTCAGCAAGTCCCCAACGAGCGGGATGCGTTACTCGAAATCGCCAAGTCGCTCGGTGAGCAGACGCTTGTCGGACGAATGGAACTCCTGAACCGCTTCGGATTTGACGACGTACCGATCACGGTCAAACTCTACAGCCCATTGTGGAAGAAGGCGTGGGGCGATCTCAGCTTCTCGGCAGCCGGGAACCCGAACTTCGTCCCCAACTACAGGCTCGGGGGCCAGTTCTTTCAGGACTTGGGCTTGCTGCACGAAACTCTTTCTTTCCTGGAAGCCTCCCTGGGCCTCGAGCGGTTAAGCTATGGTTATCAAGCCAGAACCTCTCGGACCCTCTTCATTCCGGCACAGGACATCACGGTCGTGACCCCGAGCCTGGCCATTTATCTCCCCTTCAACATGTGGGTGACCGAAAAGGTCTACTACGTTCCGGACACCGGCTCCATAACTCTTTCCTCTCAATTGACCTGGAGGCCGACCGAACGCATTCAACTCTTCGCGTCCGGCGCCTTCGGAACTTCCGGAGAACGGATCGTTGCCTTCCAGGACTTTACGCGAGCGAATACCCGCAGCTTTCAGGGGGGCGCGATCTTCCCCTTGACCAAGGAACTCTCGGGTGAATTCTCGGGCTTCTACGAAAACCGCGAATCTCTCTACGTGCGGCGGGGCGGGACCTTCAATCTGATCTGGCACTGGTAAGCAACCTCGTTCCACCCCAATGGACAATGGCATTGGCGCCGGCTCATGGGCGTGTGGAGCTATGTCGCGAGGATTGCCGGTTGACCAGCCAGACACCGGCCAGGATGAGCGCGACACCGGAAATTTCCTTGATGCCGATGTGTTCGCCGAGCACGAGGGCCGACAGCACGAGGGCCGAAACCGGGATCAGGTTCACAAAGACGCCGGCGCGCGACGGCCCGATCCCCTGCACCCCGTAGAGCCAGGCCTGCTGCCCCAACGCGGTCGCAAACACGACCAGATAGGCCAGGGCCAGCCAGCCGGACAGGGGAACCGACTGGACACCGACGAGGGCCAGTTTCTGGTCGGTCCAAAGCAGGGGGAGTTGCAGCAGGATGGCAATCAGGAGCGTGGTCCAATTCACGGTGAGGGGGGAAAACCGCTCCATGGTCCGGCGGCCCCCGACGGTATAGAGGGCCCAACTGATTAAGCCCAGCACCACAAGCGTTCCGCCCAGCCAGGGCTGTTCCCCCACACCGCCGGTCCCTGAGCCGGACACGAGCGCCACGCCTGCAAAGGAGATGGTGCAGCCCAACCAGACGACGCGGAACGGAATATCTCGAATGAGGAGAGACGACAGCAAGGCCGTGATGGCCGGGCTGGCCCCGATGATGATCCCCGCTTCCGCCGCTCCGATGTACCGGAGCCCGAAGAGGGTCAGGAGATGATTTCCCAAAACGGCAAGGCCCAAGACAGCCAAGCCCACGACATCGCGTGGCGAGAACTTGACGCTCCCCCCTTCCTGCCACCACCAGAGTGGGATCAGGATCGCCAGAGCGCCGAGACCCCGGAGGACCGAGGTCTCCACCGCAGAAAACGAGTCCAGGGCCAGCTTCTGCCCGACGATCGAGCCGCCCCAGACCACCGCCGCAGTCGTCAGCGCCCCATAGGCCGCCAGATCAGAAGGTTTACTCATGCCAGCCCGGCGTATACAAGACAGCCAACCTCCCCGTCAAGCGCTTTCTCAAACGGACAGAGTTTGAGCTACTCTCTTTATCCCTATACAAATATTCAGGACGCTCAAAAAGGCCAGCCAACGAGGCCGCAGGAAGCGAGGACCCTGAGGCGTACTGGAGAAGTACGTTGAGGGGTTCGAGTGACCGAGAACAAAGTTGGGGGCCTTTTTCAGCGTCCTGTCGGCTTGACTACCAGCACCCCGTCCCTGATCGTCACCAACACACAAGTCACGTTTGGATCGGACGCCACGAGGCGGTTCAGTTCCTGTATCACGGCAGTTCTTTGATCCGACGGCGGTTGGATCAGCACGTCGCCGGACCAGAGCACGTTGTCGATCAAAATCACGCCCTGCGGCGACAGCAATTCGAGGGCGCGGCGGTAATAGTTGATGTAGTTGGCCTTGTCCGCATCGATGAAGATCAGGTCGAACGGACCGGTCAGGGTCCGCAACGTTTCCAGCGCCGGAGGCGACGAGGGTCCCATCATCGGGCAAGGCTTCGGCCATCGAGAGTGCGCTGTAGCCCGTGAACATGCCGATCTCCAAGACTCGCTTCGCCCCCACAAGTTGCACCATCATTTTCAGAAAGGCCCCTTCCAACGGCCCCACCACCATCTGGGGGATCTCCATTGTGCGGTAGGTCTCCTCCCGCAACAAGCGACAGGCGTCCGACTCAGCGGTTGAATGGGCCTCGGCATAGGCTTCGATGTCCGGCTTGATTAAGTCCTCCATCGGGGTCCCTCCGGAATTGCAAAAGCAGGTGTGCGTTGCGTATGCTGATCCGGCATCATACCATTGGAAGCCCTGCGGAGAGGTGTGCGTGAAGACACTTGAAACCTTACGGCCCCTGACCGAGCGGCTCGTCGAAATCCAGCACTTACACAGCGCGGCCTCCCTGCTCTCCTGGGACCAGGAAACCTACATGCCGCCCGGCGGCGGCGAGGCCAGGGCGGACCAGTTGTCCACGCTTCAAACGCTGGCTCACGATAAACTGGTCTCGCCGGACATCGAAGCCCTGCTCGTCAAATGGGTGGACCCGGCAACGGGCCAGGCCTTGGAGACGTCTGGCGATCCCTGGGACGAACCGTCCCGCGCGCTCCTGCGCGAGGTCTGGCGAGACTTCAGCCGGGCCAAAAAACTCCCGTCGGACTTCGTCAAGAAACTCAGCCGGGAATGTTCGCTGGCTCAGCAGGTCTGGACCGAAGCCCGAAAGAAAAATGACTTCAAGCTGTTTCTGCCGAACCTCAGCACCGTCGTCACGCTGAAGCGGGAGGAGACGCAGTACCTCGGCTACAAAAATTCTCCCTATGACGCGTTGCTGGATTACTACGAGCCCGGCGCCACCGTTGCGCAACTTGCCCCCTTATTCGCCACGCTAAAGAATCGGCTGGTCCCGCTGCTCAACCGAGTAGTGGCATCCCATGTCAAGATCGACGACACCCTGCTGACCCGCTCCTACGATCCGGCGCGTCAGGTGGAATTCGGCAAGTTCGTCCTGACCGCCATGGGCTATAACTTTGACCGGGGCCGGCTGGACCTCTCCGCCCATCCCTTCACCACCTCCTTCCACCCGTCCGACGTGCGCGTGACGACCCGCGTCTACGAGCGCGAGCTGCCGGCCTGCCTCTTCAGTTGCATCCACGAAGGAGGCCACGGCCTGTACGACCAGGGACTCGACCCGTCCCGCTACGGGACACCCCTGGGCGAAGCCCTCTCGCTCGGCATCCATGAGAGCCAGTCCCGCTTGTGGGAAAATTGTATCGGCCGGTCACGGACTTTCTGGCGCTGTCTGTATCCCCTGCTGCAACAAACCTTTCCCGATCAGCTCGGCGGAGTGGATCTGGACCGGTTTTACGCAGCGATCAATCGGGTGCAGCCCTCCTTGATCCGGGTGGAGGCGGACGAGTTGACCTACAACCTGCATATCATGTTGCGTTTCGAGATCGAGCAGGATCTGATCGAAGGCCGGACGCAGGTGGAGGACCTCCCGGCCATCTGGAACGAGCGGATGAAGACCTCTCTGGGCATCGTCCCGGAACGGGACGCGGAGGGAGTCTTGCAGGATGTCCACTGGTCGCTGGGAGCGTTCGGCTACTTCCCGACCTATACGTTGGGAAACCTCTATGCAGTCCAGTTCTACGACCAGGCCTGCCGGGAACTGCCGAACCTCGAGGCGGAGATCGAAGCCGGACGGCTCACGGTCTTGACCAAGTGGCTGAATCAGAAGATCCACCGCTGGGGTCGCAGCTTCACTGCCGACCACCTCGTTCAACGGGTGACCGGCCGTTCCCTGAGCCCGGAGCCCTTTCTGACCTATGTAGAGAAAAAGTTTGGAGAGTTGTACGGCCTGTCCGGACAGACTTAAAACGGAAGCTTGAACCCGCCGGGCAGCAATTTCTCCATAGCGCCTTGTGATACGCCGGCTCCCTGAGCCAGGCGCAAAGCCAACTCATCCCCGACACCGCCCAAGCCACCGAAGCTGCTCTTGAGTTCGTTCAGCGGGCCGCCGACCTTCGACATGACGGCTGTCTCCAGTTCCCTCTTGAAACGGTCGGCATAGTCTTGCACCAACGTACCCGCGGCTTCTTTCAACACATCGTCCAGATCGGATGTGAGGTGAACCTCGTACTGATCGAGCGTGCCCGTGACTTCGGCCTTCGCGGTGAACGCCGAGACACCGGACAGGGCCGAACCGATCGCCTTGACGAACGGGTTGGACGAATCCTGCTTGCCCACGGTCAGGTGCACCGATTGCAGACCTGCCGTCACCGTCTGTGGCGGACTCCGGCAGAACATGGTTCAAGGTCCCGGCAAAATGGAGCGACTGCACGCCTTTCAGCTTCTCCCCTGCGAAGGAAAACGTAAGCGGCAATCCCAGGATGTCCTGATCCGGCGTGATGTTCTCGATCCTGCCGCTCACATCGCCGACGTCCAGTTGCGCGGAGACCTTGGACAGACGGATCAGGAAATCGGGCAGAGGCGCCTGTTCCTTGAACCGCACGTCCACTCCCTTGCCCCGGACCGGCTTGACCACCTCATGCCCCTGTTGCCGTTCTTTGACCCGTGCAAGGACCGGCTGCATTTTCCCGTACCACACCACCCCCTTGCGAACCCAGGCCCCGCTTTGCCCCGCCAATAAGACCCCGCTCATATTCGCAAGACCCTGAGGCGAGAGACTGTATTTCTCCTGCAACCGTCTCACGTCCTCCTGCGGCGCTTGGACGGCCTGATCGACACGCTGTTTGAGCGAGGTCAGCTTCGTGTCGAACTCGGCCTTGGCGCGTTGAATGCTCGCCAGGTCCCGTTCCAGGTCTTTCTGGATTGCCGCCACCTCTCCCACCACGCCCAGTATCCCCCCCACACCGCCTTTGCCGGAAGACTTCAGCCGTTCGATGCGGGTCTTGTAGTCGTTCAGCTTGGCCTTGTCCGGAAGGTCCGCCAGACGCTTCTTCCAGTTGTCTTGCTCGGCCTGGATCTCGGCACGAAGGGATTCCGCCAATTTGACCGATTCAAGGTCGGCCCCGGCCATGATCGTCTTGATATCCGGGACCTCGAACGAAGGCAGGCTGACTTTCTCGGCCAGTTTCTCCAGCACGCCCTTGTTGGCCTTGTCGAATTGCTGCGAAACAGCTCCCGACGTCTTGCGGGACGTGCCCAGCCTGAGCCCTTCCAGAGCCATTTCTTCGATGATCACCTTGCGCCTGATCAAATTGAAGCCATCCAGAGTCATCGCAATCCGCGCGACCTCGACGGCATTGGTCATCGGCTCATCCGGATCGGTGACTTGGAGCCCGGTCAGCGTGAGCCCCAAGGGAAACAGCGCGACGTCGGCTGCGACCAATTCTACCTTGGCGCCAACCAGCCGCGTGCCGGTCTGTTCAATCATGCGTTTGACGAAGTGATCGAGGAACACGAACCAGAAGGCGGCTGAGGCAGCCGCCACCGCCACGAAGACCGCAAGACCCCACCAGCGGACCCATCCCGGCTTCCCTTGCTGGGCCTTCTTGCCCGGCTCGCCTCGTTCGTCTTTTCGATCCTTTCTATCCTTGCTGTCCGTCATGCGCCGATCCCCCACCCTGAGACGGACTGGTAGAGACTGTAGAACCGACTGGCTTTCAAGACCTGCATCAATCGGGTCTTCTCCACCCAGGCGAGCACATGAGCCCGGTAGCGACGGATTCCCAGATTCAACGCGAGGTACAGGGGGAGGAACGTGAGCAGCGAGAAGAGCAGGCTGCCCATCACGATCGAGTTGTTGAATCGTTCAATCCGCCAGAGCGTCGAATTGTAGAGTGAGGTCCAAAGCCCCTCTAAGGAGCCGGCGGTCAGGGCCGCAAGCCCGATCCGGTGAAAGAGCGGGTCCAGCAGATAGGCGAGGCCGGAAAAGAACGTGAGACCGACAAGGAAGGCCGAAAGATTGACCCGGACCAGCAATACGACCAGGAGCACAAGCAGATTGTGCAAGCTCCAGAAGGGCGTGAAGCCCGCGACCATAGCCAAGCAACAGGCCAGCGAGATCTGGCCGGGATGGGTCTCGGAATTCAGAACTTTCAAGAGATTGGCGAGCGCTTTCAGCATCGGCCCCCCATGGTGCCATGAACGAGTTCCACCATCAACTATTCTCCGGATTCCGAGTCGGCGCCGGCCGCTTAATAGCCCAGGGCCGCATTGAGGCGAGCCTGCATCTTCGGCGCCAGCGTGAACTCGCTCTGCACGTCGATCCGGGACGGCACCAGGAGCGTCGAATGGAAGGAAATGTCCCGCATGGCCAGCTTGAACTCCGGCTGATCGGGAGAACTGATCTCGACCGCCTCCACCGACTGGACAATGGCGCTGCTGTCCTGCGGGGCATAGGTGGCCGTCACCGCCTGGAGAATCTCGATCACTTTCTCGTTTACCTCCACTCCCTCCACCGCATCCGGCAGAATCTTGAGCACCTCCCCGGCCTTGTCGGTCAGGCTGAAATTCTCGATCCGCTCCCTGCGCCGGAGCGCCAGCAGATCGTTGTCCAGGTCCTTGCTGAACGCACCGTAGGCATAGCGGAAGAACTCGAAGTGCAGCCCTTTGAGCCCCTTGGCGAACAGTTGCAGCTCGCAGAGAAACAGCAATTGCTGGAGCTTCACATCCCCGTTGATGCCGTGGGGCTCCGCTAGGTGCAGCACGTACACCAGCAACGCCCGATCAATGGTCATTTCATGCAGCTTTCGCATACGCTCAAGCCAGGCGAGAGGCTATGGGCGCGAGGCTATGGGTAAGACAATCAAGCAGCATCGTCCTGTATCTCATACATCCGGTTCTTGCCTATAGCCCATCGCCTATCACCTGTTACGTGACTTCCGCGCTGAGCCCCTGCGCCATCACGATCTTGCGGTCCAGGTTGTAGGTCACCGCCTTGGGATGCGTGAGTACCGGGATCAACCCCGCCGCCGACGGGATCAGGTTGCCCGATTGTTTGACCCCGCCGAA
>JACQCB010000216.1 GCA_016201805.1 Nitrospirota bacterium
CTTGAACTATGCCGGCCTGGTGATCTGGGTCTTCGTCTGGATGATCGACCAGGCACGGGTCCGCGGAAAAAACGTCTGGCTCTGGCTCCTACCCTTTCTCTTCGCCCCCCTGCCGACCCTCATGGCCTTCGTGCTGTTTCTCCAACGCAAACTGAAGACCTAAACACCCAAGCCCTCTGCAGACCCTCTGCCCTCCATTCGATCCGCACCTGTCCCTTCGCAATGCCGGCCTGTGCCCGATCTCCTGGCTACCCCGGCGTCGTTTGCTTGCCAAGGTCATTGCGCAGAAACCAGAGCAGCCAGAGGCCGGGTAATGCGGCAAGAAAGGTCACAAAGAAGAACGACGCCCAGCCGACCGCCTCGACCAGGTATCCGGAGGGCGGCCCGACAAAGACCCGCCCAAGCGCCGCCAGTGCCGACAACAGGGCAAACTGAGTGGCCGTATAGCGGTGGTCGCAAAGGGACATCGTGAGCGCCACAAAAGCGGCCGTCCCCATGCCGCCGGCGAGGTTTTCGATCGCCACCGCCGACACCATCACCGGATAACTTTTCCCGGTCCAAGCCAAGACCATAAAAGAGAGGTTGGAGACGGCTTGCAGGAGGCCGAAGACCAACAAGGAGCGGAACAGCCCCAGGCGCACCATGAGCGCACCGCCTGCAAGCGCCCCAAGAATGGTCGCCCCCAGCCCCATCGCCTTGTTGACCACCCCCACCTCACCGGGAGAAAACCCCATGCCCCGGATCAGAAACGCCGTGGTCAGCGAGCCGGCGAAGGCATCGCCCAGCTTGTACAGGATAATGAGCAGCAGCAACCCGACAGCCGGCGCCCGCGAGAAAAACTCACGGATCGGCCCCCAGATCGCCTCGTGCAGGCTCCGCGGGACTGCGACGGGGTCCATCGGCTCGGGACTGAATAGGGTCGTCCAGACCCCCGCGAGCATCAAGCCCGCCATGAGGAAATAGGTCGCTTGCCAGCCGATCGACTCGGAGAGAATCAGCGCCGCAGCCCCGGACACCAGCATGGCAAGCCGATACCCGGTCACCGACACGGCCGCCCCCGGCCCGCGCTCGTTCGGGCGCAGCACGTCGGTCCGGTAGGCGTCGAACACGATGTCCTGGGACGCCGAGGCAAAGGCCACGGCGAAGGCCAGGACTCCCAACATCATATGGGCTTTCCCCGCGCCGGTCGCAGCCATGGCGGCGATGCCGCAGATCAACGCGATCTGGGAGGCCACCATCCAGCCTCGACGACGGCCCAGCCAGGGCGGGACAAAGCGATCCATCACCGGCGACCACAAAAATTTCAGGGTATAGGGAATGCCGGCGAGGGTAAACAACCCCATCGTATGGAGGTCCACCCCGTCTACCGTCAACCAGGCCTGGAGCGTGCCGGACGTGAGGGCCAGGGGAAGCCCGGAGGCAAACCCCAGCGGCAACATCACCCCGATGCGACGGCTGCTCAGACTCTCGAAGACTTGCGGGAACTTCACCGGCCCTCGCAGACAGACTGGCGGCACAATTCACAATGGCTACGGTCCGTATTGCACAGCGGCTCAGGCTGCCGCCGACCTGGAGGGCTGGCTGGAAGAAGGGAGAGCGCCGTCAACAAAGCTGGCCGTTGAATGCGCAGGGTTTGTACCGGCTCCGATCGAACTCGATCTCTTCCTGATAGACCCTCTCGTTCCCATTCACGCCGTCGCGCTCAGGATCGTTCCACAGCGTGTGGTTCCACCAGTAAAAGAGCGGATAGGGCTCCGTGTAGTAGACCGGGTTTCCGTAATGGCTCCGCGCACTCTCCGCCACCATGCGACCGGTCACGTAATCCACCTCCCCGTTTCCCGCCAGCGAATAGAGAAACAGGAACATCCTGGCCTCATGGTCATAGAGCTCATCCACCCGCAAGTTCTCGTCCGGCTCCGCAGGAAGCCCGTCCTTGCTCCAGCCCGGGCAAGGGTGCAGCAGCGCCAGACCGATCACCGCCAGCGACAACCACCATCCCGATCGCTTCATCAAGGCACCTGCGAGTTGGCCATGTTCAGACGGTGCACGGACAACGGCTCCGCCTTCTGAACGGACATGCTCTCGGTAAAAATCGTAGAGAAGCCGTCCCGACCTGTCAACGAAACCCCGCGCGCAAGCCGACCGCTCGGCGTCGGCCGTTACCTCGGCCTGATCTGTATGATCAACTCCAGCTCGACCGGCGCGTTGAGCGGCAACTCAGCCGCCCCGACGGCCACCCGTGCGTGACGACCGGCCTCTCCGAACAGACCGACGAGGAGATCGGAGGCGCCGTTGATCACCGCTGGCTGCTGCCCGAAGCCCTCCGCCGAGGCAACGTGGCCGACCAGTCGGACGACTTGCTTCACGCGGTCGAGAGTCCCCAAGCGGCTTCGCACGATGGCCAGCCCGTTCAGCAGGGATATCTTCGCCGCCTCGTAGCCCTGCTCCACCGTCAAGTCCCTGCCCAGCTTGCCGGTCCAGGCCAAGGCGCCGTCGCGAAACGGAAGGACGCCGCTGAGAAACAGCAGGTCCCCCGCTTCCACCGCCGGCACGTAGTTGGCGACGGGCTTGGGCGAGGGGGGCAATTCGATACCCAGTTGCTTCAACTTTTCGTCGAATGACACCCGCGTCCTCCCCTTTTACGCTTCACGCCTTTTCAGCCCACCGCAAGCGAATCCAAGAAACTGTCTCCCCAGGCCAACCGCTTGACGCCCAACGCGTCGGCGACCGTCTGCCCCAAGTCGGCGAAGGTACGGCGTGTCCCGAGGTTC
>JACQCB010000031.1 GCA_016201805.1 Nitrospirota bacterium
GCCGCTCGGGCCGAACGCGCGGACGTGTGCCCAATGGGCGGCGTGAAACCGCTCCGGAATGAAGCGGTCGAGCGGCTGCCCGATCGCCGCTTGCACGGCGTACCCAAACATTTTCTCAGCGGCGGGATTGAACAGCACGACACGCTGCTCCTCGTTCACGGCAATGATCGCGTCCGTGACGGAGTCGATGATCGCCGCGACGTGCGGCATGAATTTCAGCCGGCCGCGTCGCGGCCGGCTCGAAGGCTTCTTCACACCTGGGCTCGTACTTTTCTTCATGGGTTCGATCCCGCGCCTCTACGCTGCGGTTTCGTTGGCTGGTTTCGGGCAGAAAACTCGGAGGCCGGCCGGGGGCGGCATACGCAGGTGTTACAGGCGCGATGACGTGTACGGGCGTAGGCGTCGTCCTCGTCCCCGGTAAGAGGTCTCGGCAGCATGACAGCCCTCGGTTCTCCCGTGTATCAAGTGTATCAGGGAGTGGCGCCGCTGCACAACTTGCGGCTTGATTGCAGCGGTCCGCGCAACCCGCCGCCCTCCGCTCACGGTTGACGGCTGAGCCGAATCACCTGCGCCTCACCGCAGCACCAAGATCGGGCAAGGCGCGCGGTGCAACACGGTGTGCGACGCGCTGCCCAGCAGGAACCGTGCGGCCCCTCGCCGGCCGCGTGACCCCATCACGATCAGGTCCGGCTTGGTCGTCTCAGCCCACCCAAGGATGGCATGCCCCGGATCACCCAGCGTGACCGAGCCGCCGGCCTGATGCCCCAACTTGGCAATCCGCGAGGCCACCCCGTCCACGAAGTCCCGCGCACTCGCAATCGCTTTTTCTTTCAAGGCCTCCGAATCAGAAATTCCCACCGGCCACAAAGGCGCGGCAAAGGGCAGGACGATCAGGACCGTGACCTGCACCGTTTCCTTGAAGGGTTTGGCGGCCAGAAACTTCGCCGCCGTGTCGGCATCGTGCGGTCCCTCCACCGGCAGCAGGACGGTGCGGAGCGACCGCATCGGCTTATTGACCACCAGCGTCGGGCAGTGGGCCTGCGTGATGACGCGATGGGTCACGCTCCCCAGCAGAACTTCCTGCACCGGTCCCAACCCCCGCGCCCCCAACACGATCAGATTCGCCCGCTCGTCTTCGGCGACGGTCAGGATGACCTCCGCCGGCCGGCCGAGCTCCTGACGCTTGGACGTCGGTCCGGTGTGGAAGGGCAGGATCGAGACCGTGCGATCGAGCAAGCGCTCGCCGTCTTCACGCATGCCTCGTTCCACCGTGGTATAGAGTTCCTGCGCGACCTCCGGCACCATCATCGGATAGGCCGGCCTCGGCACGTCCAGCGCATGCAGCACGGTCAGGTGCTCCGCCGGCGCCAGGTGCGCCAAGGCCCGCGCCGCCTCATAGGATTGGTCCGAACCGTCAACGGCAAGCAAGATCTTCATGGATTCACCTCATTGCGTCGTTGAATGATTCACTGCGCCACTGCCCCGGCATTCCCGATCCTTAACCGTCCTTCGAATAATGCCGCTTCAAGCATTCCGGGCAGATGCCGTGGCTGAACTCGGCGTCCGAACGCGCTCTCACGTATACCTCTACCGGTTGCCAGTGGTTTTGCTCATCGCGAATATTCTTGCAGTGCATACAGATGGAGAGGACTCCTTCGAGGATCCGGATCTTGGCTATCGCCTCTTGGAGCTCGCCGACCAGCTTCTCTCGTGCCTCCTCTTCCTTCTTCCACCATGTGATGTCCCGCTTAATCCCGACATAGCAGACCGGCATGCCTTCCGTATCCCGCACGGCAAACGCCGAGAGCTCGACGACCAGGGCGCTCCCGTCCTTCGTCCGGGAGGTCACCTCGCCCCGGTACGCCCCGCTCCTCGCCAGCTCGCCCGCGATGGCCGCAAAGGGCTCCTCGCCGAGATGAATGGCCGGGGTCCGGCCCAGGATCTCCTCGTCGGAGTAGCCCAGAAGCCGCCGGTGCGCTCCGTTCTGCTCCAGGTAGTTGCCCTGTAGGTCGATGATGGCGATCGCGTCGTTGGAGTGCGCGACGGCCTCCCGGTAGAGGGCCAGCCTCTCCTCCGCCCGCTTACGCTCGGTGACGTCCACCACCATCCCGCCCACGAATCGCCGGCCCGAGGCATCCCGGAACGGAAACTTGAAGCCCCACCATTCGGTCGGCCCCGCCTCCGGCAGGGAGATCGTGTGGGAGACCTCCAGGGGTGAGTCGGTCCTGAGGACCGTCTCATCCTGCTCTTTGAGCTGTCTCGCCGTGTCGGCTGAGAACAGTTCGGCGGCGGCCTTTCTCTGCCACTGGTCGCGGCTCTTCTGCGTAACCCGCTCAGCGGTCTTGTTGAAGTACACGATCCGACCGGCTTCGTCCTTCATGAAGGCCGCTGCGGGGCTATGATCCATAAAGGCTCGGAAGCGGGCCTCACTGTCATGCAGCGCGGCCTGGGCCTGCCGGATCAGAACGATCACGATGGAGGCGACGAGCAGGGAAACGATCCCGCCGGTCACGAGATAATCGACCGTGACACGTCCGTGGAAGAAGAGACTCATGCCGCTCGTCAGGACCTCTGAGAGCAGGATGGAGAGCCAGACGAAATGCCAGAGGCTGACCTGCCTGATCCAACTGGCCAATGAGTTCTCACAAATGAGGGGCGCTTTACCATCCATGGTCATTCCCTTCACAACTGTCCGACTCTCAACAATCAGCTTTCAGCCCTCAGCTTCGTTGTTCACTCATATCTCAGCGCCTCGATCGGGTTGAGCCGCGAGGCCTTGTTGGCCGGGTAGAGGCCGAAGAAAATGCCGACGGCGACCGAGAACAGAAACGCGATCGCCACGGCCTGGGGCGACACGATCGTGGGCCAGCCGGCAACGGTCGTGGCCAGCCGCGCCCCCACGATGCCCGCCCCCACGCCGGCCACGCCGCCGACCGTGCTGATGATCACCGCCTCGACCAGGAATTGCAAGAGGATGTGCCGGCGCTTGGCGCCCACGGCCATCCGGATGCCGATCTCGTGCGTGCGTTCCGTGACCGACACCAGCAGGATGTTCATGATGCCGATGCCGCCGACCACCAGCGAGATCGACGCGATGCTGAGCAGCATCAGCATCATCGTGCGACTGGCGCCGGCAGAGGCCTTGGCGATATCCTCCATGGTCCGGATCGTAAAGTCGTCGTCCTCCGACGGCTGCAGGCGGTGCCGCGTCCGCAAGAGTTCCTTGAGCTCCGGCACGACGACGGGAATCTGATCCCGCCGCGCCGTGGCCACGATGATGATGCCCACGGTCCCGAGGAACTTGGTGCCCAGCACCTTGCGCTCGGCGGTGGAGAAAGGGATGTGGACGACATCGTCCTGGTCCTGTCCCATGAGGCTCTGGCCCTTGGGCGCCATCACCCCCAGCACGCGCAGGGGGACGTTCTTGACCCGGATCTGCACCCCGACCACTTCCTCGCCCCGCTCAAAGAGGTTCTCCGCGGCGGTCTTGCCAAGCACCGCCACTTTCGCCCCACTGTCTTCATCCGACTGCGTGAAGAAGGTCCCTTGGGCCATGGGCCAGTCGCGGATATCCGGATAGACGGCCGTCGTGCCGAGGACCACCGTGTTCCAGTTTTTGTTCTCGTGCACGACTTGGAGCACCGCGCGGGTGGCATAGGACACGGCGGAGACCCCGGTGATTCTCCGGTCGATCTCACGCGCGTCTTCGACCGTCAGCGTGGACACCCCGCCGAACCCGCTCCGCACGCCGCTTACCGTGGTGGCGCCGGGAATGACGATGAGCACGTTGGTGCCCAGGCTGGCGATCTGGGCCTGGACCGAGGCGCTGGCCCCCTGCCCCAGGCTCACCATCGCCACCACCGCCCCCACCCCGATGATGATGCCGAGCATGGTCAACCCGGCCCGCAACGGATTGCGTGCCAGCACGCGGAAGGCCAACTGAATGGTCATCAATAAAAAGTTCATAATTTTGAGTTGTGAATTTTGAGTTATGGGCTGACTCTTCAACTCAAAACTAAACACTCAAAATTGTTAACTGAGTGCTAGCGAAGTTTCGGGATTCCGCCGAACCCGGGCGGCAGCGTTTTCTGCCCCGCCTCCTCGGACTCTTCCAGCCCCACAATCACCCGACCGCCCTCACGAACCTCCCCTTCCAGGATGTCGGTGAACTGCGAGTCGGCAATCCCGGCCTTGATCGGAACCGCCTGGGGTTGGCCCGCGCGATCAGACATCCATACGGCCGTTTTTTTCTTATCGATCGGCATGCCGGAGGGTTTGAAGCGCAACGCCGCGTTCGGCACCCGCAAGGCATCGTCCTTGCGCGCCGTCACGATCGAAACGTTCGCGGTCATCCCCGGCTTGAGCCTGAGATCGCGGTTGTCCACCTCGATCACCACGTCGTAGGTGACCACGTTCTGGATGCTGATCGGGGCATTCCGGACCTGCGCGACCATGCCCTTGAACGGGGCGGTCGGATAGGCGTCCACCGTAAACTCCGCGTCCTTGCCCTCGCTCACGCCGCCGATGTCCGACTCGCTCACGTTCGCGTTCACCTGCATCTTGGTCAGGTCCTGGGCAATGACAAAGAGCGTCGGGGCCTGCAGGCTGGCCGCAACGGTCTGCCCGACGTCCACATTGCGGGACACGACGATGCCATTGACCGGCGAATAGATCGTGGTGTCGCCGAGGTCCAGCTCGGCGTTGGACAGCGCGGCCTTGGCCTGGTCCACCTGGGCCTGGGCAACTTCCACCTGGGCCGCCGCGTCGCGGAAGTTGGTCCGGGCCAGATCCAGGTCGGCCTGCGAGACGAATTGCTGCCGACGCAGCGTCTCGCTCCGACCCAGTTCGAGTTTGCGCTGTGCCAGCGCAGCCTGGGCTTTGACCAGGGCGCCTTGGGCGTTTCTGAGGGACGCCCTGGCTTGATTCACCCGCGCTTGGAAGGACGCCGGGTCAATCTGGGCGATGGCCTCCCCCTGAGTCACCACCGAGTTGAAATCCGCGTAGAGCGCCTTGATCTTGCCGGTGACCTGGCTGCCGACTTGCACGGAGATCACGGGGTTGACCGTGCCGGTGGCGGTCACGACGGCGGTGATCGGCCCTCGATCCACCGGCACCGTTTTGTACCGAACCGGCGGTTCGCCCGGCGACAGCCAGTACCACAAGACCGCACCGGCCACGATCGTGCCCCCCGCAACCGAGAGGGCGAGGCCCAACCTGAATCGTTTGCGCGGAGGTGGAACCGGCCTGTGCCCTTCGGCAAGGGGACGGAGCGGCTCCGCCGTCAAGACGAGCGCCGACTCGCCGATATCCGATTGTGCGCTTTCCTCTTCACCAGGCAGTCCCCAATCGGTCTTGGGTTGGCTGCTATCCGGCTGGTCGTCCATACTGAATTCCTTTTCCGTCATTCTCTTCGCCAAGACCAAGTGAGCAAGACGTATGCCCTTGCGCCTCACCGTCTGGAAATAAGAACACGAGAAAGAGCGCAACGATATTAGCTGGTTGCGCAGATGATCGAGACGCCCATTCAAAGCCTGTTTGTAGGCTGGGGAGAATTTCCCCATCGGACACGAGATGGTTGCGGCATGGAGGGGCAGTGCCCACAACGCTGAATGCAGAAGGCTGAACGATGAACAGGAGAGGGACTTTTCTCGTTGAGGCTCAGCCTTGCCTCTTAGCTTTCGAATCTCCGCCACGTTCAGCGTTCATCATTCATCGTTCAGCGTTTGAGGTATTTTAGGAACCACCGCTTGGCCAGGTCGGCCACTTGTTCCAATGTGCCGGGTTCCTCGAAGAGATGAGTAGCCCCAGGCACGATCACCAGTTTCTTGGGACAAGTCAGCAGATCCAGGGCCTCCTCGTTCATCTGGATCACCGGCTCATCCTCTCCGCCGACGATCAGCAGAGTCGGGGCCGTGACTTGCGGCAGGTACGGAGCAGCTAAATCCGGCCTGCCTCCGCGCGACACCACTGCGGCCACGGAGGCCGGCAACCGGGCCGCCGCCTGCAAGGCCGCGCCGGCGCCGGTGCTGGCGCCGAAGTACCCGAGCCGCAACCCTTGCGTCGCAGGATTGCGCGACAGCCACTCTGTCGCCGCCAACAAGCGGTCGGCAAGCAAGTCGATGTCGAAGACCTTGCGACGGTCGTCCGCTTCGTCCTCCGTCAGGAGATCGAGCAACAGCGTTGCCACCCCGCCCTGCTGCAAAACGCGCGCGACGAACCGGTTCCTCGGGCTCAACCGCCCGCTCCCGCTTCCATGCGCGAACAACACCACGCCGGAAGGCTTCTCCGTGAGGCCCAGGTCGCCTAAGAGCGTGACTCCCTTCGCTGCCA
>JACQCB010000204.1 GCA_016201805.1 Nitrospirota bacterium
AACTGACCTCCTGCGGCCCTTTGGTCCGATACACCTGATCCCAATGTTCTTGACGGTTCATTCGCAGCCTTGAGGCGGATATGCCTATCTTGAAGTAGGCACCCGAACTGGTGTAATTGTTTTCACCAGGGGCAAGCAGACTCTAGCCAGTGACCACTAAGATGTCAAATGCTTCGATGCTGGACGGCGCAGGGCCGGAAACCAGATGCCTCGTGGAGCCATCGAGCGTATGAAGAGAGATCGGTTCTCGCTATTGGCCATTGGCCATCAGCCATAAGCTCTTAAAACAATGTCACGCGAAACTGTCTTCATCGGGTTTGGGTCGAATCTGGGGGATCGAAAGGATTTCTGCGACCGTACCCTGGCTCTCCTGAGCCTCCTCCCTTCGTCAGAAGTGACCGGGGTGTCCTCGCTCTATGAGACCGAGCCGGTGGAGGACGGCGCACATCCGGGACGCGAGTGGTTCCTCAACGGCGTCATACGTCTCGAAACGGACCTTGCGCCGCGCCGATTGCTCGATGTCTGCCGCGAGGTGGAGAAAGCCTTGGGTCGTGACCTAGACCATCGCAATGGGCCCAGGACGCTGGACTTGGACATCCTCTTTTACGGGAGCCGCATCATCGATGAACCCGATCTGGTCGTGCCCCATCCGCGCCTGCACCTCAGGCGGTTCGTGCTGACTCCCCTTGTCGAGATCGACCCGGAATGGAAACATCCGGTTCTGTTGAAGACCGTCAAGAACCTCCTCGATCACCTGACGGACCCAGCCCAGGTGCGCCGGGTCGAATCCGCATCCGGCTCCCGCTACGGCTCCCGTCCGACCTGTAGCCCGTCCTCCTCAACCCTCGTTCGAAATCCGGCATGACGCGCGTCATCCGATCGGTGCGTACCATGACAGCCTGGAGCCTCGCGCTCCATCGAGAGGGCGTGGTCATCGGCGTGGTCCCGACCATGGGCGCTCTCCACGACGGCCACCGGTCGCTCATTCGACGCGCGCGCCTGTCTTGCGATGCCGTCGTGGTGAGTCTTTTCGTGAACCCGAGCCAGTTCGGACCGGGAGAAGACTTCTCCCGCTATCCCAGACCGACTCGGGCGGATGCCGCCCTCTGTCGCGAGGAAGGGGTGGATGTCCTGTTCATGCCGTCACGCGAAGCCGTGTACCCGCAAGGATTTCAAACTACAGTGACGGTGCGGGAGCTTGCCCGACGCTGGGAGGGGGCGAAGCGGCCCGGCCATTTCGACGGCGTGGCCACGGTGGTGACCAAGCTCTTTGGTTTGGTGAGGCCGCACGTGGCGTTTTTCGGGCAGAAGGACTTTCAGCAGTCGGTGCTGGTGCGAAGGTTGGTGGAGGACCTGAATTTGGGGGTTCG
Organism: Nitrospirota bacterium; assembly: GCA_016201805.1. Classification (GTDB taxonomy): domain Bacteria; phylum Nitrospirota; class Nitrospiria; order Nitrospirales; family Nitrospiraceae; genus SCVQ01. Next base: position 1,371 of record JACQCB010000204.1, read on the forward strand.
GATCGTCGTCTGCCCCACCGTCAGGGAGCGAGATGGTCTGGCGCTCAGTTCGCGCAATCGTTATTTGACCCCGGTGCAGCGCCGGTCCGCGCCTGTCCTGCACGAGGCGTTGCAAGCAGGCCGGACGGCGATCTTGAGAGGGATACGGTTCGGATCGCAGATCGGCCGCGCGATGCGAGGGGTCATCGAGACCGATCCGAAGGTCACCGTGGACTACCTCGCGGTCTGCGATCCGGACACCCTCGAGCCGCTTCCCCGTGTGACGAAGAGTGCGATGCTGCTCGGCGCGGTCCGCCTGGGCCGCGTACGCCTCATCGATAATCTGCTGGTCCGCCTCGACGGCCGGTGAGTCCCGTATCGGGGGCCGTCGAGTTCGCAGCGACCGCCGTCACTGTTCCGCGCTCAATGTCCAGAGGCGTGGGAAGGATAGTTGCGGGCAATAATCAAGAGACGTTCGATCGCTCCTCGGGGCTTGTGGTCTGTTGCGAGGCCAGGATCGGTGTGATGTTGGCCGGCGAGTAGCTTGGCGGTTTGACCCATTTGCCGTCCGCCCGCTTGTGGCCGCCCACCTTGCTCATGTTGGACCGGTGGACTTCCTGGAAGACGGGTTTCATGTCGATCCCGCAGGAGACGGCCGTGCCGTAGACCACGTAGAGCAAATCCGCCAGTTCCTTCGCCATGGCGGCGGTGTCGTGGCCGGCAAGGGCTTCTTGCAGTTCTTCGAACTCTTCTTGAATCAACCGCACCCGGAGCGACTTGGTTGCCTCATCGGGCGCCGAGGGGGTCGTCCCGATCAGAATCTCGAACCGGCGATGGAATTCTTCCACCATCCGCTGCTCGTCGGTCATGGCCTGTCCTTTCTTCCATTTCTGAGTATGCGCGGCGCGCGAGCGCTGGGGCGGTCCGCCGCCTCCTTCATTCCCCCGATGGAGCCGTTCGCGGGACCGAATCCACCGGTTCCAACCTGGGGAGGTCCTTGTCCGAGGAGATCCCCAGTTCCTTGAACTTGCGGGCCGCGGGCAGGATGCGGGTTTCGAGCGAGCCCACGGCTTTGTTGAAGGCCTGCACGCTCTTGGTGAGCGCCTGCCCCACATCGCCCAAATGTTCCGCCAGCACCGCCATCCGTTCGTAGAGGTCCTTCCCAAGCCGTCCGGCCTGTTGCGCGTGTTCGCTCAGTTGCTCCTGCCGCCAGCCGTAGGCCACGGCACGCAGCAGTGCGATCAAGGTCGTCGGCGTGGCGACGACGATCTGTCTGGCGAACCCGTCTTCGATCAACGAGGAGTCTTGCTCCAGCGCGGCGCCAAGAAAATGTTCGCCGGGCAAAAAGAGCACGACAAATTCAGGCGCCTGAGGAAATTGCGACCAGTAGGCTTTGGCGCTCAACTCGTCCATGCGGGACCGCACTTGCGCCGCGTGCTGGCGCAAGAAGCCACGCCGCTGGGCCTCGTCCTGAGTGGCATGGGCGTCCAGATAGGCGGAGAGGACCGCCTTGGCATCCACCACGATCTGGCGGCCGCCGGGAAGCTGGACGACCATGTCCGGCCGCAGCCGCCCCTCGTCGATCTGCACGCTTTCCTGTTCGACAAAGTCGCAATGGGCCACCATGCCGGCCAGTTCGGCCACGCGCTTGAGCGTAATTTCGCCCCAGCGCCCCCTGACGGTCGGCGCGCTCAGGGCCTTGGCGAGGTTGCCGGTTTCTTGCTGGAGCCGTTGCTGGGATTCGGCCAAGATCTTGAGGTGCTGGTCGAGCCCGCCGTAGGCCGACTGGCGCGATCGTTCCAGAAGATGAATCTGTTCTTCGTAGCGGTTCAGGGAATCGTGGAGAGGCTTGACCAACTCGTCAATCGCTTGCTGCCGCTGTGCCAGCTCCCCCTTCGCCTCGGCGTGCAGCGTCTGGAAGGAGGTTTTTGCCAGGTTCAGGAAGGCTTCGTTGTTGGTCCTGAGGGCTTCGCCGGACAGGGCTTTGAAGGCCTCCGCCATCTCCAGCCGGGCTTGTGACAGCAGCGTCTTCTGCTCCTGCAAGCTCTTGAGGGTCTCCTCGCAGCGCGTCTCTGCGACCGCGCGCGCTTGCTGGGCTTCGGATAGGTCGACGCGCAGCCGGGCGGTTTGCAGTCGTTCTTCGTCGGTGTGCTTGCGGAGTTCGGCGGCCTCGGTTTCGGCCCGTTGCGTCCGCTCTGCGGCGTCGATCAGGCGGGTCTGGGCCTGTGCGCGCAGCCGCGCTGCTGTCCAGAGTCCGGCCAGCAGGGCGCCGAACAGGAGGCCGGCGGCGAGTCCCGTCGCAAAGGACATCACATCAGCCATCGCATCCCCCTTGCGTCCGCCTCATGTCCCATGAAGACAAGCCGGCGCACCGCCGTGCCGACGCCAACCATACGGGAATCGGGATGGTTCGTCAAGAAACGGTCCGGCCACGATTCTGGTAGAATGACGGGTGCTCTAACCCGTGGCGAGGAGTGTTCATGAGACAGTTTGATAGGATGCGATATGAATGGCGCATCGGCTGGGCCCTGTGCGGCTTGCTGGCTCTGGCCGACACGACGGCAGCCTTTCCGGTGAGCGGCGCCGCCTGGTCTGAGGCCCAATGGGAACAGCATTGCCGGGCCGTGCGGACGAGTTACAACCAGACCGCCCCGCTTCTCACCGATCGGCTCACGGTACAATCGGATGACCCACGGTTTCTCGATTTTGCTTCTTGGGTCTGGGCCAACAAGATCATCGAGCACCAAGTTGAGCAAGTCGGAGGAACCGAGTGGAACGGTCCGACCAACGGCGTGATCTTCCACTGGGCGCCGGGGTCTCGGTGGGAGACCCACACCCTGGTCCCCTTCGACCGTGCCATCCACCACATTGCCGGCGAGCATTACTGGCAGGACAACATGTTTGCGGAGTTCTTCGAGCGGTTCGGGCCGGTCAAGGGCATCAACATCGGGGAGCGTCTCTCCATGGAGACGCCGCCCACCTGGGCGCAGTTCCTCCACCACATCGGCGGGCCGGAGAGCCCCTATTATCGCTATGTGTTTCACCAAGAGAGCAGGATCGATCCGATCAGGCGCATGGTCACGATGGTGGGAGGCCAGGGCGTCGCCTTCGAGTACACCTTCGATCACTACCTGGGCGAGGTCAAGGAAGTCCTGACCGACTGCAAGGCCTATCAATTTTTCGAACTCTATGACCGTTACGGGCGGGGCTTCGCGTCCAAAGCCGGCTGGGCCGGCCAGCCCGTGCCGGAGCGGTGAGACGGAGCCAGGCCCGCCCGCTCAAAATTAGCCACTCGCTTGGCGGCTGTGTTAAAGATGGTGCCTCGCAATGAGACTTTCGCGGAGGGAGAGAACATGACAGAGTCGAGCAGATACCTTGTCCATCGTGTCACGGGTCTGTTGGCGTCGGCGAGTCTTCTGATGCTGCTGGTCGCCTGCAGCGAACTGAGTGAATCGACCACGACACAGGAACAGATCCTCCCTCCGCCCGTGGTCCAGGCTCCGGTTCCTGAGCCGCCCAAGGCGAAAGAGAAGCCGGTTGAACCGCCGCCCCCGGTTGAGGAAACGCGAGTGGTTGAAGCCATCGCGCCCCCTATCGCCCTTCCAGAGCCTCCACCACCAGAGCCGCCTGCGCCTGTGGCGGTATCCGTTCCCGAGCCGGTGGACGTCTATTTCGGCTATGACAGGGCCGCGCTGAAGGACCACGACACTGCGGCATTAGACGTTTTGACGGAACTCCTGAAGACCGATCCAGGCAAGCAACTGTTGGTCG
>JACQCB010000205.1 GCA_016201805.1 Nitrospirota bacterium
GATCCAGGTCAACATGGAAAAGCAGCTCAAGGAATGCCACGAGGCCCCGTTCTACACCCTGGGGCCGCTGACGACGGACATCGCGCCGGGCTACGACCACATCACCTCGGGGATCGGCGCCGCCATGATCGGCTGGTACGGTTGCGCGATGCTCTGCTACGTCACGCCGAAAGAGCACCTCGGCCTGCCGACCAAAGAGGACGTCAAGACCGGCGTGATCACCTATAAGATTGCCGCCCACGCGGCCGATTTGGCCAAAGGTCATCCCGGCACGCAGGCGCGGGACAACGCCCTTTCCAATGCCCGGTTCGAGTTCCGCTGGGAAGACCAGTTCAACCTGTCCCTGGACCCCGACACGGCCCGCACCTTCCACGACGCCACGCTGCCGGACCAGTCGGCCAAGGTCTCGCACTTCTGCTCGATGTGCGGCCCGCACTTCTGCTCGATGAAGATCACGCAGGACGTCCGGGACTATGCCGCACAGAAGCAGGTGGACGAACAACGAGCGCTGGAAGTCGGCATGCAAGAGAAAGCGGAGGAGTTCAAAAGAACGGGCTCAGAGATTTATCTCTGAACCCGCATGTTTAATTGTGAATGTTGAATTGTGAATTATGGCGGACCGTCTCAAGTCCAATGCCGTGCGTGAAAAAAGCTACTTCTTTGCCTTAAATGCAATTGGGCTCGCTCGCCTGCTACGGAACAACCATGAGTACGAGCTGGCCGGCCAGCTTTTGCGTTGCGGGACGAGCATTGGGGCCAATACCGAAGAAGCCCAATCTGGCATCAGTCGGCCGGACTTTATTGCGAAGATGGCCATTGCTTCAAAAGAAGCCAGGGAAACACTTTACTGGCTTCGTTTGATACGCGATGCGAGACTTCTTGCCGATGACCAGATTGCCCCCCACCTGCGGGAAGTCCAGGAACTTGTCCGATTGCTGACTGCGATTGTGAAAACATCCCAGAAGTCGAAGTCCCCGCAATTAAAAATTCAACATTCACAATTAAACATTGTAAGGCGCACTGATGCCTAAGAAACCCAAGCCGGCCCCATTAAGAGAAAGAGACATCACCCGGCAGATCGCGCGGGCCCATTATAAAGAATTCGACCAGCTCATCGAAAGCGATGTGATCATCGTGGGCGCCGGCCCCTCCGGTCTGATCTGCGCGCGGGACCTCGCATCCATGGGATTCCGCACGTTGATCGTGGAACAAGCGCTCGCGCTGGGAGGCGGGTTCTGGTCCGGCGGCTACCTCATGAACAAGGCCACGATCTGCGCGCCGGCCAACGAGATCCTGACAGAACTCGGCGTCCCTTGCCCGCCGGTCAAAGAATGCGACGGCATGTACCTCGTGGACCCGCCCCACGCCACCGGCGCCTTGATCGCCGCCGCCTATGCGGCCGGCGCCAAAGTCTTGAACCTGACTCGTGTGGTGGACCTCATCTTACGGCGGAACGGCATCCTGGAAGGCGTCGTCGTCAACAACACCACCGTCGAGACGGCCGGACACGACGCGGTCCATGTGGACCCAATCGCGCTCGAAAGCAAGATCGTGGTGGATGCCACGGGCCACGACGCGGCGGTGGTGCAGTTGCTGCATCGCCGGAACCTCTATCAGGCGGTGCCGGGCAACGGCGCCATGTGGGTGGCGCAGTCGGAAGCGGACGTCATGGAGCACACCGGCGAGGTCTATCCCAACTGCTTCGTCGTGGGGCTCTCCGTCTCGGCCGTCCACGGCACGCCTCGCATGGGGCCGGCCTTCGGCTCGATGCTCTTGTCCGGACGCTACGGCGCCGAGTTGATCAAGAAGAAGTTGAAACAAGAATGATCGCGGGTCCTGTCACCGAGCAGCCCAACATTATGGGCTCACGTACCCGGCCGCCTCACCGACTCGGCGGCGCGCACAAGCATGGCGCTCCTTCTTCGTCGCGCCGTGCGCCCCATCTCCCAGTGGGGCCCTTACGCTGCGCGCGGCTGGGCGCCCGCTCGGCGCCACCCGCGATCATTGTGAGATAGAGGGATAGAAAAGCCGCTATGGATATTCAAGACTTCATCCTCCAGGGGGAAGGGAACGAGCAGGACAAGCGGGAGGCCTGGGACTACTTCCAGCAAGCCTACGAACGCCAGATGAAAGGCGAGTTGGAGGAAGCTGTCACCCTCTACAAGCGCTCGATTGAAACCCATCCCACCGCCGAGGCCCACACCTTCCTGGGCTGGACGTACAGTTTCATGGGCAAGCTGGACGAAGCGATCGAGGAATGCCACCACGCCATCGCCATGGACCCCGAGTTCGGCAACCCCTA
>JACQCB010000213.1 GCA_016201805.1 Nitrospirota bacterium
GGAAGGAGCTTCGGTGACCGTCCGGATGGAGTCGCGCAGGATCGTCACCATACGCGCCAGTTCGGCGGTCGTGACCGATAACGGCGGCATCAGCACGACGACATGGCCCAAAGGCCTGATGAGCATCCCGCGCCGACGGGCCTCCAGGGTTACCTGATGGCCGATACGTTCGGTCGGCGGGTAGGGGGTCCGTGTCGCGCGGTCCGTCACAAGCTCGATGCCGACCATGTACCCGCGCTGCCGGATCTCCCCCACGTGAGACAGTCTGGAAAGGGGCCGCAGGAACCGGCGGAGGGCCGTGATCCGGGGTTGCATACGCGCCAGCGTCCGCTCCTTGCGGAAGACTTCCAGGTTGGCCAGCGCAACGGCGCAGCCCAAAGGATTGCCGGTGTAACTGTGCCCGTGGAAGAACGTTTTCCATTCCGCATAGTCGCCCAGGAAAGCCCGGTAGATATCCTCGGTGGCCAAGGTTGCGGCCAACGGCAAGTAGCCGCCGGTCAAGCCCTTGCTGACGGCCATCAGGTCCGGGGTCACGCCTTCATGCGCGCAGGCGAACATCCGGCCGGTCCGCCCGAATCCGGTGGCCACTTCGTCGGCAATCAACAGGACCTGATACTTGGTGCAGAGTTCACGCATGCGCGCCAGGTAACCGGGAGGAGCCATCAGCATACCGGCGGCGGCCTGGACGAGGGGTTCGATGATCACGCCGGCGAGGGCCCGATGCCGCCGTTTCAATATCCGTTCGACCGGATCGAGACAGGCCATCGCGCAGGACGGATAGGTCAGTCGCAAGGGACAGCGGTAACAGTAGGGCGGCTCGGCGGCCAGGGTGGGAAATAACAAGGGGCGGAACCGATCCCTGAACAGGTCGATGCCGCCCACGCTCATCGCGCCGACGGTATCGCCGTGATAGGCCAGGTGCAGGCGCAGGAACGTCCGCTTAGGCCCGGCCTTCGGCCGGCGCTGCCGCCAGTACTGCACCGCCATCTTCAGCGCAATTTCCACCGCCGTGGAGCCATTGTCCGAGTAGAACACCTTCGTCAGCCCGGCCGGCGCCAAGCGGACCAACTCGCGGGCCAGTCGAATAGCCGGCGGACTGGACAACCCCAGCAAAGTGCTATGCGCGATACGGGAGAGCTGGGCGCGGAGCGCGCGGTCGAGCCTCGGATGCCGGTGCCCGTGGACATTGACCCAGAGGGAGGACACGCCGTCCAAATAGCGCCGCCCCTCGGTGTCGATCACATAGGATCCCTTGCCGCGCTCGATAATGACCGGCTCTTCCCGTTCCCATTCCTTCATTTGAGTGAAGGGGTGCCACAGGAATGTCCGGTCCCAGTCGGCCAGGCGGTCACGGTCTCGGCTAGGTGTCATGATGCCCGATGGTGGTGAACGATGGGTTGCAATCGGCGGATTATAAGGGCCGGCTTCTTCTTTGACAACCTACCGATGAGCGCATATAATGAGCCGATTTTGTCGCATGAGCAAGGACTTGCAAAGCCTTATCAGAAATTTCTCCATTATCGCCCATATCGATCACGGGAAATCGACCCTCGCTGACCGGTTCCTTGAAACGACAGGCGCCATTACCGCCCGGGAGTCCCGCGAACAGATCCTGGATGCGATGGACCTCGAGCGTGAGCGCGGCATCACGATCAAGGCCCATGCGGTGGCGATCAAGTACCGGGCCGACGATGGGCAGACCTATTCCTTGCACCTGATCGATACGCCGGGGCACGTCGACTTCACCTACGAGGTCTCCCGCAGCCTGGCGGCCTGCGAGGGGGCGTTGCTGCTGGTGGATGCCACGCAGGGCGTCGAGGCGCAGACGATCGCCAATGCCCACCTCGCCTTGGCCAACAACCTGGAAATTCTGCCGGTGATCAACAAGATCGACTTGCCCAGCGCCGACGTCGAAGGCGTGAAACACCAGATACAGGAAGTGCTGGGGCTGGACGTCACGGACACGTTGCTCGTCAGCGCCAAGGAAGGCCGGGGCGTGCGGGAAGTCCTCGAAGCGATCATCGCGAAAGTGCCCCCTCCGGCCGGCGACCCGAACAAACCGCTCAAGGCATTGATCTTCGACTTGTGGTTCGACAACTACCAGGGCGTGATCGTCCTGACGCGGATCGTCGACGGTCAGATGAAGCCCGGCATGAAGATCAAATTGATGTCGAACAACCGGACCTTCGAGGTCACCGAGGTGGGGCAGTTCACGCCGAAGCGCACGAAAACCGATCGCCTCGACGCCGGCGAAGTCGGCTACATGTGCGCCAACATCCGGGAGGCGGTGGACACGAAGATCGGGGATACGATCACGGAGGCCGCGCGGCCCACGGAGTCGGCGTTTCCCGGCTACAAAGACGTCAAGCCGCTGGTCTTCTGCGGCCTCTACTCCACCGACACCGCCCGTTTCGAAGACCTGCGCGACGCGCTGCAGAAGCTTCGGCTCAACGATTCCTCGTTCATCTACGAACCGGAAACGTCGCTGGCCCTGGGATTCGGGTTCCGGTGCGGGTTCTTGGGATTGCTGCACATGGAGATCATCCAGGAACGTCTCGAACGGGAATACGAACTGACGCTGATCACGACGGCGCCCACGGTCGTCTATCAGGTCCTCACGACGGCGGGGGAAATTCTCCAGATCGACAACCCCTCCAAGCTGCCGCCGCCCTCGGCGATCGCGGGGTTCGAGGAACCGTTCATCCAAGCGACCATCATTACCCCCGAACGTTTCGTCGGCCAGATCCTCCAGCTCTGCCAGGATCGCCGGGGGATCCAGAAGGGTCTGCACTACCTCGATCCCACGCGGGTCATGCTCACCTACGAATTACCGTTGAACGAGGTCATTCTGGATTTCTACGACCGGCTCAAGTCCAAGACCCAGGGTTACGCCTCGCTGGACTATGAACTGATCGGCTACCGCGAAGCAGACCTGGTCAAGCTGGACATTCTCCTCAACGGAGAAACCGTCGATGCGCTCTCCTTCATCACACATCACGACAAGGCTCAGATCCGGGGACGCCAAATGGCCGAGAAGATGAAGGAGTTCATCCCCAAGCAGATGTTTGAGATCGCCATCCAGGCGGCCATCGGCAACAAGATTGTCGCGCGGGAGACCATCGGCGCGATCAAGAAGAACGTCACCGCCAAGTGCTACGGCGGCGACATCTCGCGAAAACGGAAACTGTGGGAGAAGCAGAAAGAAGGCAAGAAACGGATGAAGCAAATCGGACGCGTCGAGGTCCCCCAGGAAGCCTTCCTGGCCCTCTTGAAAGTGACGGGCGAGTAGCCATGGAACGGACCCCCTCCCGCATCGAGAAGGCGCCTGACACCACCGTGGAAGCCGCCCCCCAGGTCCAGGACGCGCTCCCGCTGCCCGATCACCTGGCGGAGGCCGAGCATGCCGGCCCGTCTCGGAAGTCGATCCTGCGCGAATATGCGGAAGCCATTATCGTGGCCATGCTGCTCGCCTTCGCGATTCGGGTCTTCATGGTGCAGGCGTTCAAGATTCCGTCCGGCTCCATGATTCCCACGCTTTTGATCGGCGACCATATTTTGGTCAGCAAACTGTCCTACGGATTGCAGTGGCCGGCAGACTGCACGCTCCGGATGACCTTTCCTCCGGTGACCTGCTACACATCCCGCACGCTCGCGTCGTTCGGACAACCGGAGCGGGGCGACGTCATCGTCTTTCGCTATCCCGAAGACGAAGACAAGGATTTCATTAAACGCATCGTGGGGCTCCCCGGCGATCAGATCGAGATCCGCAACAAAGCGGTCTTGGTGAACGGGGTTCCGCTGGACGATCGGGCCTATACCCAACGGATCGATCCCGGCGTCATCGACGGGGTCATCAACCCGCGGGACAACTTCGGCCCCGTCACGGTGCCCGAGAACGCCTATTTTGTGATGGGCGACAACCGCGACCAGAGCCTCGACAGCCGCTTTTGGGGGTTCGTCCGAACCGAGAAGATCAAGGGCAAGGCGTTTCGGATTTACTGGTCGTGGAGCGGACAAGGGGACTGGAAACAGTGGGTGCGATGGGACCGGTTCGGTCTGGCCATCCGGTAGTCTCGCACGACAGTGGTCAAGTTCAAGTCGTGAGTGTTGAGTTGAATTCAAAATCTAAAACTCGCAACGTAAAACTGCTCCGGGCCATCCAACGGTTCCCCCAGGCCGGCGTACTGGTCGTCGGGGACCTCATCCTGGATCATTACATCTGGGGCAAAGTCAGCCGCATTTCCCCCGAAGCCCCGGTCCCGGTGGTCCAGGTCCATTCCGAGTCGCTGCAACTCGGCGGCGCCGCCAACGTCTACCATAACATTCTCGCCCTGGGCGGCAAGGCGGACATCTGCGGCGTCGTGGGGGCCGACGAGGGCGGCCGCTGCCTGCTCAAGGAACTGGGGCTGAAACGGCAGGGCCGTGGCGGCGTGGTGATCGATCCGAGTCGGCCGACGACCCGCAAGACACGCGTCGTCGCGCACAACCAGCAAATGGTCCGGTTCGACGTGGAACGCCGATCGGACATCAAGACGCCGATCCAACGCCGCATCGTCCGCTACGTGGAGTCCCGGTTGCGCGAAATCTCCTGCCTCGTGGTCTCCGACTATGCCAAGGGCGTGGTGACGATGCCGCTCATGGCCGAACTCACCCGCCTGGCGGCGCTCCGCCGCATCCCCATCATTGTGGACCCGAAAGTCGAGCACTTCTCCTACTATAAAGGGGTGACCGTTGTGACCCCCAACCACCTTGAGGCCGGGCAGGCGGCCGGCATCCATGCCGACGACGACCGCTCCATCACGGAAGCGGGCGAGATCATCCGGCAACGGCTGGGCTGCCACTCGGTCCTCATCACCCGGGGCGAGCAGGGCATGAGCCTCTTCGAATCCGACGGCGCGCACTGGCACATCCCCACGATGGCCCGGCAAGTGTACGACGTGACCGGAGCCGGCGACACCGTGGTCGGCACCCTCGCCCTGGCCCTGGCCACCGGCGCATCGATGCACGACGGCGCCATCCTGGCCAACCAGGCAGCCGGCATCGTGGTCGGCGTGGTCGGCACGGCGACAGTGACCGCCGCGCAACTGACCGAGGCGTTGAACCATGCCTAGCCGCTCGTCCTCCGTCACCGTCGTCATCCCGGCTCGATTCGGGTCTTCGCGGTTTCCCGGCAAGCCCCTGGCTCAGCTAATGGGCAAACCGCTCATCCAGCACGTCTATGAACGAGTTCAGGCCGCGCCGGGAATCGGCCAGGTGCTGGTCGCCACCGACGACCGCCGCATCAGCGAGGCCGTGCAGGGGTTCGGAGGGGCCGTAGTCCTGACCGGCGAACCGTTCCGGACGGGAACGGACCGAGTCGCCGGGGTGGCGCGGCAACTGCCGGGCGACGTCTTCGTCAACCTGCAAGGCGACGAGATCGCCCTGCACCCGGGGCTCTTGACCGACCTCGTGACCCCATTCCTCACGAGCGGCGCGGCCATGGGCACGTTGAAGCGGCGCCTGACCTCAGCCGACGAGCTCCGGAATCCAGGCGTCGTCAAGGTCGTCACGGATCGAAACGGCGAGGCCCTTTATTTTTCACGGGCGCCGATTCCGCACGTGCGGGATGGGAAGGCCGGGGAGCCCGTCAACGGCTTGCATTATGTGCACCTCGGCATTTACATTTATACGCGCGACACCCTGTTGCGGCTGGCGGGCATGCCGACCGGCATGCTCGAAGAAGCGGAAAAGCTCGAGCAGCTCCGCGCCATGGAACAGGGGATTCGCATCCGGGTCTGGGAAACGTCGCACGCCTCGCTCCGGATCGATACCCCCGAAGACCTGGACGCGGCGGCGGCCGCTTTGCAAAAACTCGTTCCCTGTTGATGGTCCGATTACGCGGAGGTTGAGATGGCCACACATACCAAGTATATTTTCGTGACCGGCGGCGTGGTGTCATCCCTCGGCAAGGGCCTGGCCTCGGCCTCGATCGGGAACCTCCTCGAAAGCCGCGGGCTGAAAATCACGTTCCTCAAGCTGGACCCCTACATCAACGTCGATCCCGGCACGATGAACCCGTACCAGCACGGCGAGGTCTTCGTGACCGACGACGGGGCGGAGACGGATCTGGACCTCGGCCACTACGAGCGCTACACCTCCCTAACCCTGACCAAGAACAACAATTACACCACCGGCCGAATCTATGACGCGGTGATCCGGAAGGAGCGGCGCGGCGACTACCTGGGAGGCACCGTCCAGGTGGTGCCGCACATCACCGACGAGATCAAGCGATCGATCCTGGAGGTCGCCAAGGGCGTCGACGTGGCGATCGTCGAAATCGGCGGGACGGTCGGGGACATCGAGAGCCTGCCGTTTCTGGAAGCGATCCGGCAAATGCCCTACGACGTGGGCCGCGAGAACGTCCTCTACGTCCACCTGACGCTGGTGCCGTACATCGGCGCCGCGGGCGAATTGAAGACGAAGCCTACGCAACACTCCGTGAACAAGTTGCGCGAGATCGGCATTCAGCCCAACATCCTCCTGTGCCGGACCGACCGGTACATTCCCCCGGAGCTCAAAGACAAGATCGCGCTGTTTTGCAACGTCGAGAAGGGGGCGGTGATTACGGCCAAGGACGTGGAGACGGTCTATGAGGTCCCGATCGTGTTCCGAAAGGAAGGCCTGGACGAGATGATCATCCGGCTCCTACACTTGGACACGGGCCCGCCGAACCTGCGCGAGTGGGATGCCATGGTGCAAAAGATCAAACATCCCAAGCACGAGGTCACCATCGCGCTGGTGGGCAAATACGTGGGGTTGAAGGAGTCGTACAAGAGCCTGGCCGAAGCGCTCGTGCACGGGGGCATCGACCACGAGACCCGCGTGAACATCCACTGGATCGAGTCGGACGAGGTGCATCGCATCGGCGTCGAACAAACGCTGCGGGATGCGGACGGCATCCTCATCCCCGGCGGATTCGGCACGCGCGGCATCGAGGGAAAGATCGACACCATCCGCTACGCGCGGGAACGGGGCATCCCGTTCTTCGGCCTGTGCCTGGGCATGCAATGCGCGGTGATCGAACTGGCCCGGCACGTGGCCGGCCTGAAGGGGGCGAACAGCTCCGAATTCGATGCCCACACGCCGCACCCCGTCATCGACCTGATGGCGGATCAGCGGTCCGTCCACGAGCTGGGCGGCACGATGCGGTTAGGCGCCTATCCCTGCGTGATCCAGGAGGGCACGGTGGCGCACAAGGCCTACGGCGTGACGGAAGTGCGGGAGCGCCACCGCCACCGCTATGAATTCAACAACGCCTATCGGGAACAGCTGACCAGTCACGGACTCGTCCTGAGCGGGCTCTCCCCGGATGGGCGGCTGGTGGAGATCGTCGAGCTGCCGGACCATCCCTGGTTTGTCGCCACCCAGTTTCACCCGGAATTCATGTCGCGCCCGCACCGGCC
>JACQCB010000048.1 GCA_016201805.1 Nitrospirota bacterium
CATCGAGCTGGCCGGCGAGATCAACGAGGGGATGCCGTACTACGTGCTTACGAAGTTGCAGCGTCTTCTCAACCGGCATGGGCGCTGCCTCAACGGAGCGGATATTCTGATCCTTGGCGTGACGTACAAGGCGGATGTCGCTGACTGGCGCGAGACCCCCGCGATCAAGGTCATGGAGTTGTTGCAGCGGGAAGGCGCCAAGCTGGCTTATGCCGATCCGTTCACGCCCTCCGTCGAGATCGAGGGCCGGTCCTATGCCGCCGTCGAGGCAACGGACGAGCGGCTCAGCCGCTGCGCCTGCGCGTTGCTGCTCACCGCCCATTCGGCCTTCGACTTCGAGCGGATCGTCCGTCACGCTCCGCTGGTATTCGACACGAGGAACGGCACGCGGCATGTCAAGGGCGCGAAGGACAACGTCGTTCTGCTCTAATTCATGGCGAGTCCCAGACAACCATCACGGGTCCTGCGTGTTCTGGGTGTCGGAATGTCAGGCTCCGGTGGTGGAGAGTATGTGAAAGATCTCCTCCTTGTTCTCACGCAGAAGGAGATCAAGGTCAGATACAAAAATAGCTGGCTAGGCTATGCCTGGTCCGTAGCGAATCCCTTGGCGTTCGCGCTCATCTATTTTGTGGCCTTTGGGATCTTTATGCGGGTGGAGGTCCCGAACTACCCGCTGTTTCTCATTGCCGGCCTGTTCCCCTGGCACTGGCTGGCGAACTCAATCGGCGCCGCGCCAAATATTTTTCTGGCCAACGCCACGCTGATCAAAAAAGTCCGGTTTCCTCGAAACGTCCTCGTCGCATCGACGGTCTTAAACGACGGACTCCACTTCTTGCTCTCGATCCCAGTGATTCTTGGGTTCTTGATTGCATTCCGGTTCGCTCCTTCTTGGTCTTGGCTCATCGGCATCCCTCTTCTGGCCCTGGCCCAGTTTATGATGGCCTACGGGCTTGCGTTGGCGATTGCTTCCGTGAATCTTTTTTTTCGTGACCTGGACCGGCTGACCGCGATCGCGATCACGTTTCTTTTCTTTCTCACGCCGATTGCCTACTCGAGTTCTATGATCCCAACCCCCTATCAGGCCATGATCTATCTGAATCCGATTGCTCCCCTTATGGTGAGCTGGCAGCAGTTGTTCTTGTCCGGCAGCCTGAGCTGGCCGCTTCTTCTTCTGAGCTATGGCTATGCCTTGGCCTGTCTTGGACTGGGGTCCCTGGTCTATCTGAAGCTCTCTTCCAGGTTTGCGGAGGTCGTATGACCGCCGTGCGTTTTGAGCATGTCTCCAAATGGTATCCCCGGTACCATCAGCTCGTCAGAGGCTTCAAGGCGTCGCTGTTGCATCTGCCCGAGACCCTTCGCTCGTTCAAACGCGAACAGTTTTTGGCGCTTCACGATGTCTCGTTTCAAATCCAAAAAGGGGAAACTGTTGGACTGGTTGGGGCGAATGGGTCAGGGAAAAGTACCACGCTTGCGCTCATAGCCGGAGTGCTCGTGCCGCAAACGGGTCGGGTCGAGGTCAAGGGACGCGTCTGCCCGCTCTTGGAACTTGGCGCCGGATTTCATCCCGATCTGACCGGCAGAGAAAATATTGTTCTGAACGGAATCTTGCAGGGTCTGACACGGCGGGAAGTGCTGGGGAGGATGGATGAGATCATCGCCTTCAGTGAACTGGAATATTTTCTGGATCAGCCGATTCGCACCTATTCCAGCGGGATGATTGCCCGCCTCGGCTTTTCGATTGCGGCCCATCTCGATCCTGAAATCCTCTTGATTGACGAGATCCTGTCGGTTGGAGATTTGCATTTTCAGGAGAAATGTCGCGACAAACTCAGAGAGATCAAGACCCGACAGGTCACCATTGTCTTGGTCACGCATGCCTCAGCCGAAGTGAGGCGGCTGTGCGATCGGGCCATCTGGCTGCAGGAGGGCAGGGTTGTTGGAACAGGAGATCCGGACTCGGTGCTGGCTCGCTACGAGCAGTCTCCCTGTGTTGTCCGATGAGCCGCGCACGTCGTTGCGTAACCACGGACGTGATCGATAAGCGCGGCACACAGAGGAACTTTCAGCAGGAGATCGGGAGTATTGCAGAATGATTGCATTTGATCATACGGGAACCGTGCATATTGACATCAAAGCGGGCATCCAGCGGGTGGTCGTGCAGCTTGGTTCTGCTCTGGCCGGGAAAGCTCCTGATGTCTTTGTGCCGGTGATCTACCGGCAAGGAAATTTCTTTCGGTTTCCTATTGGGGCCACATTGGATTGTTATTTCTCCCACAAAGTACGCCGGCTCGCCTGGAGGCTCGGTGCCGGTCCACTTTCTGCTGTGCGTCGGTTAAGCAACCAAAACCGCCTGCTCTTTAGAGTGAAAGCCAGCCTGTTTGCGTTCCTCGAAGCGCTCGAAGATACAAGCGCCCGCGTGCGCCTGCGCCCCGGCGATTGGTATTTGACGGCAGACTCGATCTGGATCTACCCGGAGATACTGGAAGAGATCAGAGCCCTGAAGGCTCAAGACGTGCGCACGGCCATCGTGCTCTACGATCTTATCCCAGTGACCAGCCCCCACTGGGTTTATCCTGGGCACCGCGAACGTTTCATGCCCTATGCGGAAGCGCTGCATTTTTTTGACGCCGTCTTCTGTATCTCTGACTGTGTGCGAGAAGAATTTTTAGCCTTTTGCCATGAACGGGGCTATCAAGTGCCCCACCATGTGGTGACAATCCCCATGGGGTATCAGTTTGCACAGCCTGCTCGGCCTCCTGCGCCGATCGCTCCCGAGATCGCGCAGGGCGAGTTTGGGCTTTGTGTAGGAACCCTCGAACCTCGAAAGAACCACCAAGCACTGCTCGATGCTTTCGACATCCTGTGGGAGAAGGGGGTGGCGCTGTCGTTGGTGATCGTCGGAAAGCCATCCTTTCGTTCCGAGGAAACCCTGGCCAGGATCCACAGGCACCCGCTATTCGGCAAGCAGTTGTTTTATCGGTCGAACTGTGACGACGGGGAACTCGAAGAGCTCTATAGGCGGTGCGGTTTCACCATTTTGCCTAGCCTGATGGAGGGGTTCGGGCTTCCTCTTTTGGAGTCCTTAGCAAGGGGCAAGCCCTGCTTGTGCAGCGACATTTCGGTGTTTAAAAATATCGCCGGAGAGTTTGGTGTGTATTGCAACCCCACAGATTCCCGTTCTATCGCCGCTCAGATAGAAAACCTTGGCCTTGATCGGGCCCGCCTAGAGGCCATGACCACTTTGATCAGCACAAAGTATCGTCCTCCATGTTGGGAAGATAGTGCGCAAGTCATCTTGGATACGCTGGCTGCTGCAAACCCTGGGCGTAAGAGACCAATAGTCCAAGGACTTTGATCTCATGGTGTGAGGGTTGCGATCAGTGCAACGCAAGTCAGAGGGTGGATGAGGAATAACCAGTTCATGAATAAACCGTTCTTCTGGCTTTTCTGCCAGAAGATGAAACGGCTTTTTTGCCTGATGGTCGGCGAGAGGGGGTTTTACGTCGCCTACGAACTGTTTGAACGGCTTGCAACGTTTCGGGTCCGTGGAGTGCCCAGTTCCCAGCACGGTGTAGGAAACGGTCTGGTTGGTAAGCGGTTGCGCTTTGGGCTGAATATAGCCGGGACCATTACTGCTGAAGGCGGCGTGTCCGAAGGCGTTAGGGCAACGATATTAGCAACCAGGGCGGCCGCTGTTCCTTATGCGCTCAACAATTTCAGTATGAGTCGCTCTCCCAATACTGACGAGGCCTATGCCGATCAGTGCGTGGACGACAATGTGTACGATATTAATCTCGTCCACATTAATGCGAATAAGCTATGGAGGTTCTTGAATCACGCAGGGCCCGATTACTTGAAGGGCAAATACAACATCGGTTTTTGGAGTTGGGAGCTGTCCGTGTTCCCAAACAAGTGGCAGGACCGGTTCAGCTATTTCCATGAGATTTGGACTCCCAGTTCGTTCTGCCTGGAGGCCTTGGCGCCTGTTTCTCCGGTGAAGGTGTTCAAGATGCCCTACGCGGTTGAGGCCGGGGCGTCGCCAAAGTGTAGTCGTCGTCATTTTGGAATATCGGACGAGAAATTTGTGTTTTTGTTTCTGTTCGATTTCTACAGTGCGTTTGAACGGAAAAATCCTCTGGCCGTGGTGAACGCGTTCAAGCGAGCGTTTTCGCCTCACGAACCGGTCAGCCTGGTGGTGAAGTTTTACAACGCGGAGATGAACCCGAGAGACCACGGTCGTCTCCGCAAGGCCGCAACTGGGTCTTCTGTGACGTTGCTCGACGGCTATCTTCCCAGGGATGAGACTCACGATCTGCTTGCCTGCTGCGATGCTTATGTGTCGCTTCACCGCGCAGAGGGATTCGGCTTCACCATGGCTGAGGCCATGGCTTTAGGGAAACCGGTGATCGCAACCAATTACTCCGGGAATACAGAGTTCATGAACAGCGACAATAGTTTTCTTGTGAGTTATCGATTGAAGGAGTTGGAGCGAGACTTCGGCCTCTACGAAAAAGGACATGTGTGGGCCGACCCTGATGTGGATGATGCTGCGCGGTGGATGCGCCATGTCTATGACAAGAGAGAGGCCGCCCAAGAAGTGGGACGCAGGGCCGCTGACTATATTCGAACGGCCCATGCTCCCAGCAGCGTCGGCCGGCTCATCGAGGCGAGGCTTCGTGAAATTGGGAAGGGGCTGGGAGCCAGCGGCGAGGCTTCTGAAGCGAGCAGGCCGGCGGCACCTGCCTGCGATGACCCTGTCCCGGTTGGTCTCCAAGGACGGCTCTGAGTGCGATGGGAGAAGAAGGGATGCCGGTGAAGGTCATGCTGCTGGCAATAGGTCTGGGAGTAGGAGGGACTGAAGGCTACATCAAGGAGCTTGCGTCAAGACTCGACCGTCGCCGCTTTCAAGTGGTGGTCTGTGTGCTCAAAGGGGACGATTGCATTGCGCGAGAACTGCGCGATAGCGGGGCGCGAGTCATTACGCTGGGAGGGATGGGAAAATCCGATGTCCGGGTCCTAGTGAGATTCCTACACGTTGTACGGGCCGAAATGCCCGACGTGATCCATGCGTTCTTGTTCTGGGCCAATCTGGTTTCACGAGTCGTCGGGAAACTCCTTCGCGTCCCCGTCCTGATCTCCGCCTATCACGATCTTGAGCTCAACAGAGCGTGGCATCATCTGTTGGCGGACCGTCTGACGGTGCAGTGGGCGCATGCCATCACCTGTTGTTCAGCCGTTGTAGGCCGGACTGTCGGCTCGCAAGTCGGAGGGGGGTCGGAGAAATGCGTTACGATTCCCTTTGGAGTCGACGTGGGCCGGTTTTCAAACCGGTCGTCTCTTGGAAAACAAGACCTGGGTCTGGACGAATCTCTTCCTGTCGTCGGGACTGTCTGCCGGCTTGTTGAACCGAAGAAAGGGCTGACTGCGTTACTCCATGCCGTGGCACAGTTGCAGGAGGGGAAGGCCGTCAAGTGTCAGTTACTGGTCGTGGGGGAGGGGCCGGCCCATCGTCAACTCCGGGACCTTGCAGTGCGGCTTGGGATTGCCCGCCTGGTCGTCTTTGCGGGGGTGCGGCGCGACATCGAGAAGATACTGCCCCTCATGGATGTCTTTGTCCTGCCTTCTCTCTATGAGGGGTTGGGAATTGCCATTCTCGAAGCGATGGCGGCGAGCCGGCCGGTCATCGCGACCGATGTGGGGGGGATTCCGGAAATTGTCGTCCACGGCACAACCGGTCTGCTCGTGCCGCCCGGCGATCCTTCTGCTTTGGCGGCGGCCATCCAGGAGCTGTTTGAACATCCCGATCGGGCTGCCTCGTTTGGGTTGCAGGGGCGGAGACGGGCTGAAGAGGAGTTTGCCATCAGCAGAATGGTGGAGAAACATCAAACTCTATACGAAGCGCTTGTGGCGCAACGAAGGGCGGAGGGCGTCACCTTGTCGTCGCTTGCGAGAAGCTAGACCATGACCCTGCTCCTCACCTTGACCTTCAGTCTGGCGTTGCTGCTGTCGCTCTATGGAGTGCCGGTTGCTCGTCGCGCTGCGCTCAAGTATGGCATCGTGGACAGTCCGGACGGGAAGCTCAAGCACCAGCGTGAACCCGTGCCCTATCTTGGCGGCCTGGCCATCTACCTAGCCTTCCTCAGCAGCCTCGCCCTCACGTTTGAGTTTCGGCATGACGTGTTGGGGATAGTCCTGGCCGGGACGTTGATGGTCATGCTGGGGTTGATCGACGACTTCGGCGTGCTCACACCTGGGACCAAGCTGATGGGGGAGTTCCTGGCGGTTTTCGTGCTCATCAAGAGCGGGATTCAGATCCAAATCTCGGCTTTCCCGCCCTGGCTCTGCCTCCTCCTGACCGTGGTTTGGATGATCGGCATCATCAATGCCTTCAACTTGCTGGACGTCATGGATGGGCTCTCGGCCGGTGTCGGGTTGATCAGCGCCCTGTTTCTGTTGACGGTGGCGCTCATCAACGGCGACACCACCCTGGCCTTCATGCTGACCGCGCTGGCCGGCAGCCTCCTAGGGTTCTTGCGCTACAATGTGTACCCGGCTCGAATCTACATGGGAGACTCCGGGGCGCTGTTCATCGGATTGATGTTGGGCGCGCTGGCGATGATCGGCCAGTACAACGGAGACCATCCGGTTGCATTGTTGAGCCCGGTTTTGATTCTTGGCATGCCGATCTTCGACACGCTGTTCGTCATGTACATCCGGTTCCTGCGCGGACTGCCGATCTTTCTGGGGAGTCCCGACCACCTGGCCTTGCGTCTGAGACAATGGGGCCTGTCCGTGCCCCAGGCAGTGGTGCTGAGTTACCTCGCCGCGGTGGTCATGGGAGGAATCGGACTTGCCGTCATGGCGGTCGGTGAGCGGACGGCCTGGGGGTTGCTCGCTCTGACGGGGGTTGTGCTCGTGGTGGCGACCCTGGTCCTCAAGCGAGTGGACATGGCAGGGCCTCAGGAGACTGTGGCCCAGAAGATTCCGGCAGAGGTCCGGGGAGGACAGGTCCGATCATGATCGCGATCGTCGGTGCGGGGCTGGCCGGCCTGAGCACGGCCTTTCATTTGAAGGGGGCACCCTATCGGCTCTTCGAAAAGGAGAAAGAGGCGGGAGGGCTCTGCCGGTCCTATCAGATGGATGGGTTCACTTTCGACCTGACAGGCCACCTGTTGCACTTCCGTCAGGCCGCGATCAAGTCCCTGGTGGAAGGGCTCCTGGCCAGGCGGTTGGAACGGCATGTCCGCCGGTCGTTCATCTATTCGCACCGGACCTACACGGAGTATCCGTTCCAGGTCAATACCTATGGGCTGCCTCCCGATGTGGTTCGTGAGTGTTTGCTGGGGTTCATCGCCACGCTGACGAAGCCGTCGCACAAGGAGCAAGTTCAACCGGAGCTTCAGTCCTTCAAGGCCTGGATACTGGACAATCTTGGCGAGGGCATGGCCAAGCACTTCATGGTGCCCTTCAACGAGAAGTTCTGGCAGGTGTCGTTGGACGAGTTGACTTCCGATTGGGTGTCCTGGCTTGTGCCCAAGCCGGACCTCAAGGACGTGGTCAACGGCGCCTTGGGGATCAAGGAGAAGGCGTTCGGCTACAACCCTTCATTTCTCTATCCGGCTCAGGGCGGGATCGAAGCCTTGCCCAAGGCGTTCCTGCCGTCGCTGAGGGAGATCGCCTACGGGACCGAATTGATCGAGGTGGAGACGGGCCGGAAGCGGGCGACCTTTGCGGACGGCCGTGTCGTGGACTATGACCGGCTCGTGTCCACGATTCCTGTGCCCGAATTGGTCCGTCGGTGTACGGATTTGCCGCAAGACTTGCGCGAAGCAGCCGCTGGCCTCCGCTGCGTTTCAGTCTATAGCGTGAACCTCGGAGTATCGCGGGAACGTCTCTCGGACAAACACTGGATATATTTTTCAGAGCCGGAGTATCCGTTCTACCGGGCCGGGTTCCCCATGAATTTTTCGCCTGCGCTGGGACCTCCCGGATGCAGCTCCCTCTATGTGGAAATCTCGCACCGGCCAGAAGAGGCCACTCAACCAGCCGAGGTGCTCCGGCAGGTCCGATCCGGGCTGGAGCGGGCCGGGATATTCAGACCCGATGACGACATCCTGGTTGCCGATGTTCGCGACATCCGTTACGCCTACGTCCTCTTCGACAAACACCGCGCCAAGGTCCTACCGGCGCTATTGGCAGAATTGAAGCGACGGGACATCCACTCCATCGGCCGGTACGGCCGGTGGGAGCATACGTCCATGGAGGATGCGATCGACCAAGGGAGAAAGCTGGCCGAACTGTTGAATCAGTCTGGCCATGCGACAAGCCATGCGCCGGGCCGGACGCGAAGACGAGGCCGGACCCCTGCGACAAACCAGCCATGACCAGACCGATCACGGTCGCGCACCTCATCACGAAACTGGAACTGGGCGGCGCGCAACAGAACACACTCTTTACGGTCGCGCACCTGGACCCCGCTCGGTTTCGTCCTGTGCTCATCACGGGGGAGCCGGGCTTCCTCGATTCGGAGGTGCGCGCGTTGGGCGGAGTCGAATTCCATCAGGTGCCCGCTCTGATTCGTCGGATTTGCCCCTGGCGCGACATACACGCGCTCGTTGCGCTCACTGCGCTACTGACGCGGCTCAAGCCGGCCATCGTCCATACCCATAGTTCCAAGGCGGGGATACTCGGGCGCTGGGCCGCCAGGCTGGCGGGGGTGCCGATCATCATCCATTCGATCCACGGGTTCGGAATCACGCCGGATCAACCTGGGCCGCTCAGATTTGTGCTGATGGCACTGGAGCGATGGACCGGCCGGTTCACCACTAGGTTTTTTGCCGTCTCCGAGGCCGACCGCCGGCTCGGCATCGAACGGAACTTTTTTACGGCAGACCGCTGCATCGTGATCCGCAGCGGAGTCGATCTGGAGGCCATTCGAAAGACGTCGGTCGATATTCGTGCAAAGAAGATC
>JACQCB010000034.1 GCA_016201805.1 Nitrospirota bacterium
AGGCCAAAGCCGGAATCGCTCAGCATCGGCCAGAACAGCATTGCAAACGGAACGACC
The DNA here is from genome assembly GCA_016201805.1 of Nitrospirota bacterium. Classification (GTDB taxonomy): domain Bacteria; phylum Nitrospirota; class Nitrospiria; order Nitrospirales; family Nitrospiraceae; genus SCVQ01. The sequence continues at coordinate 58 of JACQCB010000034.1, forward strand.
AATCCAACAATCAGAGCGCGTTTCATCTTGCCTCTTCTCCTCTCACATTCCTCTCTCGTCACCCGTCACTCCGCAAATCGTACTTCCATCTCTTCTTTGGACGGCACAAAATCACCTCGCGCCACCACAGCACCCTCGTTAAACACCAGATAACTTTGCCATCCATAGAAAAACAGCAGGCGCGCCACCTTGGCCGCCGCCTGAGGCGTCAAGCCATAGAACATCGTCGCCACCTCACCGGGCCGATCCGGCCGGCGACAGGAGATCAGCAAGGCCGCGCCGGTTCCTTCGTAGGTTGTGTCCCCCACGGTGAATCGATTCGGTTCGAGACGGACCCCCTTGCCGCAGGCTTGGGCCACCCTTCCGGCCGCGCGATTCTTGCCTGGGCCGCCCAAGACTAACACAGAGCCGCCCGGCAAGACCGTATCCTGATCGGAACTCTTCACGATATCCGGCTCACGCGAGGCGATCTGGCCGACCAGTTCCACGTAGGGAGCACGTTCCGCCTCCGTCCCCTCGCTGGGCAAGATCAGAGAGCGTTGCCGGTCCGTGACGAAGAGGTTCAGCATGGGAGGGACTTCCTCGCGGGAGAGCCGTCGAAACGAGTCGAAGGCCGGATCGATCGTGACGCTGACCGGCTTGGCCGGCACGGCAACGGCAGCCGTCTGCTCGACCGACTCCATCGGCACGAGAACGACCTGCGTCCGCCCTCCCGCCATCTTCACCGAGACAGGCAGGCGAAGCCGATACGGTCCTCCCTCTTGCGTCATGCGCACCGTGACGGTGTAGCCACCGGCCAAAGAGGCCGAACCCTGTGTCACGGCCTCCACAACCTTCAGACTGGGAGCCCCGGCTCGTTCCACCCATTGTCCAAAGAACCACCGGAGGTCGCGCCCCGTCGCGTCAGAAAAGACCTGCTCGACGTCCCGCCAGGTCCCATACCGGCCGCCAAAGTCGGCGACCAGTTTGCGGAGCCCGCCCCAAAAGGCCTCTTCCCCGACCTCGCGCCGGAGCATATGAAAGACCATGGCCGCTTTTTGATAGCCGATGGCGTTGTCCTTCTGATCGACCTTCTGCTGAAATTGCCCGACCGGATAGTCGTCCTCCGGTCTCACGTACACGGCATAGCTCAGCACCATCATGCGCCGCTGGTCGCGAGCTTGCTCGGAGCGTCCCACATGCTCGTCATAATAATAGTTGGCAAGGTAGGTCGTCAGTCCTTCCACCCAATTCCCCGCTTGCGCGTCATTGAACACCCAATTCCCGAACCACGAATGGACGATCTCGTGCCCCAGGGCATAGGGCTGGGTGTAATGGCGCTTCACGATTCCGCTTCCGAGCAAGGTGAAGGAGGGCATGCCGAGCCCGCTGGCAAAAAAGTTTTCCACCACGGCGAACTTCGGAAAGGGATAGGGTCCCAAGAGTTTCGTATAGGCGTCCAGATACCGGACCGAGGCGTCCAGATATTCCTCGGCCAGTGTTGCGTCCTCCGGAAACAGGTAGGTTACAATTTCGATCCGATTTCCGGTGGCATCGCGCCAGTCCTTCCGGTTGACCGTGAAGCGGTTCGCCACCACCGTGAGGGCTTCGGTCTTGGCGGACACCTCCCATTCCGTCGTCGAGGCCGCTGTCGAGGTTGAGGGCCGGCCGGTCCTCTGAACCTCCCTGCCGTGCGTCACCGCCTGCCAGCCTTCAGGGGTCGTGATGGCCACTCGAAAGGTCGCCGGCGATCCGGCCTGGTCCGGATACCACCGGGTTTCCCCGCTCAGGTAGACCCCCTCGTTTCCAATGTGCCCCGCCGTTTCGCTCGGCGTCACGAACCGGAGGTGACGGGACTCGCGCGGCGGATCGTTGATCGTTCCTTCATAGTCCCACTCCAGGGTCAGAATTTGTCCCGGCGACGCCTCCCCCTTCACATGGACCGTGACGCGTCGCGCCGCCTCTTGGCCGCCGGCATCGCGGCCTTGCCCCGGCTCCGTCACAAATGAAAGGGGCTGCGATTGAGACTTGCTCTGCTGACGCACAGAAGTCACGCGCAGCCCGGCATTGAGCAGAACGGACACCTGATCGAGCCGAGGCGTCAGCACCTTGAGTGTGAGGCGATCGGTCGCTTTGAGTTCGTGGCGATCGGGGAAGAGTGTCAGGTTAAGATCATGGGACAAAATCTCAACCGTCCGGTGATCGGGCAAAGAGGACGGCGAGCCGGCCACCGCCTCGACGGGGACACAGAAAAGACCCGACAGTCCCCCCGCAAGGACACAGGCCCGCACGATTCCGACCAACGACACGTTCCACCTGCCCCGACACTCCGGCGAAGTATGAACGATGAACGCTGAACGAAGAACGCAAACGAGCAATTTTAAATGGTGAATGTTGAGTGTTGAATTACAATTCCCCATTGAAAATTCAAAATTTAAAATTTAAAATTCGTGCCCCGCATTCATCATTCTGCGTTCAGCGCTGTTCTCTAGGAGACCGGCTCGAACAGGGCGTCAACGAATTCCTGAGCGTGAAAATCCTGCAGATCCTCCACCGCCTCACCCACACCGATCAACCGGACCGGAATCTTCAATTCCTCGGCAATGGCCACCACGATGCCCCCACGAGCGGTCCCATCCAGTTTCGTCAAGACAATCCCGGTCACCCCGACCGCGTCGTTGAACAGTCTGGCCTGGGACAGGGCGTTCTGACCCACCGTCGCGTCCACCACCAGCAACACCTCGTGCGGCGCGCCGGGCAACTCGCGGGCCAAGACCCGCTTCATTTTTTTCAGCTCGTCCATCAAATTGGTCTTGGTATGGAGACGGCCTGCCGTATCGATCAGCACCACATCGGAACCACGGGCCTTGGCCGCGGACAGCCCGTCGAACACCACGGCCGAGGGATCGGCCCCTTGATGATGCCGAACGACGTCCACCCCCACCCGCTTGCCCCAGACTTCCAGTTGCTCGATCGCGGCGGCGCGGAATGTATCCGCGGCCACCAGCAACGGCGTCTTTCCGCCCTGCCGCAATCGTTGCGCCAGCTTGGCCACCGTCGTGGTTTTGCCCACGCCGTTCACCCCGACCGCCAGGATCACATAGGGCTTCGACCCTTGTTCGATCATGCGCTCGACCGGCGGCCCTTCGCACCCGCGAAGCTGGGCCAGGATCGTGTCCTTCAAGGC
>JACQCB010000035.1 GCA_016201805.1 Nitrospirota bacterium
AGGACGGTTTTACGCCAGGCGAGGTCAATGCCCGATCATGGCGAGGTTTTGAGGGGCTTGGGGCGGCAAGTAGCGGGATAAGTCGTGGGGATAGAAGCGTCGCCCTTTTAAGATTGGCTCCCCGGGCAGGACTCGAACCTGCGACCACCTGATTAACAGTCAGGCGCTCTACCAACTGAGCTACCGGGGAACGCAACCGGATGCTGGCTTACGGCGTCATCGGCAAACGGACTGCATTTTAACATACCGACGTGGAAACGAGTCCAGTTTTTTGAGAATCGGGCAGGGGGCTGCTAGACGGTGAAGTCTTCCGATTCATCCTCGTCATCGGCCGCGTCGAAAGTGCCCTCCGAGAGGGCGGTGTAGTGGCGGGCCCAGGAAAGGTAGATGTTGCCGCTGTCCCGCATGGCGTCGGCGCCTTTGGCGAGCTTGCCGGCCAGTTCGGGGTCCTTTTCGCTCACCTCGATTTCCGCGGCCAGCCGCTCCAGAGTTTTGGGAAACTGATTCAAGAGTGCGGTGATCTCTCCGAGCAACTCCCGCGCCGCGTTACCTGTATTCATGATCGATCCTCCGCCGTTGACCGCGTCAATAAAAAACCCCACAGCGCCGGCGCTATGGGGTTTTGTGCTCGACCCGCGTGCGCTGTGATGGTGTCAGCCTTGGTAGGCTTGCCCCAGGCCCGCGGACTCGCCTTTGTGGGACATGAGTGTGCCGCTCGATGTGACCGCCTGCATCTCGATCGCGTTGTGCTTGGCGGCATTGCAGACGACGACGCAGAGTTCGCAGCCTTTGCAACGGCTGATGTTGACTTCCGCCACCATCTTGGTCACGTTCAAGTCCAGGCAGTTGGCTTCAGGACAGTACATGATGCAAAGGCGACAGCCCTTCTTGGCTACACATTTTTCGTCGATGACCTGCGCGATATTGTACATGTGTTGGGTATCCCTGTTCGTTAAGCCGCCGCCATTGCCGCTACTTGCAATTCGTATTTATTCTTTTCGGCCCACTCGACGCCCATCTCATAGGCCCGCTTCACCGTGTCGAGGTTTTTCTGGAGCAACATTTCCTTCTTGGCGAACTTCTTCTTGATCGCTTCGTCCAGGGTGGCCGTGCCGCCGGAGGCGACGAACTTTTTGCCGAAGCGCTCCTGGAGGGCCAAATCGAGCGCGTGCATGGACACACATTTGGTGATGCCGGCAACGGACCCGATCATGGTCATGTTCGTGGACAGCTCGGTGCCTGCAACCTCCAGGGCGACCTGTGTTCCGTTGATGTAGAACACTTCTACATGCAGGTCTTTCAGCCGCTGGATATCTTCTTCGGTGAGCAGGGGGGCGTCCGAGTTGATAATGACCAAGCCGCCTTCCTTGATGCCGGAATAGAAGGGCATCGTATAACTCTTGCCCATCGTGATCACCTGGGGATGAAACACTTCGATCACGTCCGGGAACACCAGCTCGCCCCGGTCGTAGATGCGCTCGATGCCGATCCGGCAGTAGCTTTCCGCCGGCGCCATCCGCTTCTCGGCGCCAAAGAACGGATTGGAAATGGCGAACTTGCCGTCCTTCGAGGCGGCCATGGCCATCACGTGGGCCGCGGTCACCGCCCCTTGCCCGCCGAGTCCGGACATCCGGATGTTGAGTCGTTTCTTGATCATGCGTGCTGCCTCCTGCGCCTGCGATGCGTCCGGTCTCTTAGGCCTGCTGGGCCGCCAACTGTTCCTTGGCTGCGGCCTTCTTTTCCTTTTCCTTGGCGGCGATTTCTGCGAGCAACTGCTTGGCCGGCTCGCTCACGAACTCCTTGTAGGCGAAACGCTCGGTCGGCTTCTCCGAATCGCGCATCTCCTGGAGGCCTTCCATGCTGTTCTTGCCGATCTCCAGGATGCAAGGAGTATAGAGCTGCAGGTACGTCGGACCGATCTCACGGGCGACGTGGACCGCGTTCCGGATCACCTTTTCCACGAGGGACGGCTTGCTGACGGTGCATTGGACCACGTAGTGGCAGCCGGACTCGCGGGCGATCTCGGGGAGGCGCACCTTGTCGAAGGTCTTCCCGACGGGCGCCATCTTGGCCACGAAGCCCTTCTGCATCAAGCCGCTTTCCTGGCCGCCGGTGTTGGCGTAGAGCTCGTTGTCGAAGCAGATCGTGGTGAACTTCTCCTGCCGGAACCAGGCCTGGAGCGTCATGTCCAGCCCGATGTCCACCGTGGCTCCGTCGCCGGCCAGCACGACCACGTCCTTGATGCGGCCGGGGAACCGCACGGTGAGCGCGCGCTTGAGGCCCGAGGCAATGGCGTTCTGATTCCCGAAGAGCGAGTGGATGTTGTGCACCGCGACATGGGGGAAGACCAGGCTGGTGCAGCCGGTGGATCCCACCATGACGGTGTCTTCCGGGTTCGGCAGAGAGGCCAGGATGTACCGGAAGGCCATGGACTCCGGACAGCCCGCGCAGAGCGAGTGTTCCTCGATCAGCTCCTTGGACGTGCCGATGTCTTTCCAGCCTCGGTCTTCCTTCCCATAGGTCGCCCGATTGACCAGGTCCTGGTACTCGGGCGGCATGATATCGAACATCTCCGGCGCGATTTTTATCCGCTCTTTGCTCATGGAGGCCTCCTCTCAGGGCTGCTGTCTGACGGTGGTCATAAAATGGACTCCCGCTGTCTTCGCGGTCAACTGCCGCGCCCGGCCATCGCCGCGCTCCGGATGCCGAGCGCGTTCTTGATCTCCGACACGATGATCTCCGGCGGCATCGTCATTCCGCCACCGACGCGCGGACCGCAGACCACGCGGTCGCTGTTCGGAATGCTGGCCTTTATCTCGCGCGCCATCCAGCCGACCACGTTGAACTCCGGCACGATGATGTGTTTGGCGTTCTTGGTGGCCTCGCGGATTTCCTGCCCGGGCCAGGGCCGCAGGGACTTGACCTTGACGA
>JACQCB010000045.1 GCA_016201805.1 Nitrospirota bacterium
CGGGCGGAGGCCCGCCGGCCGCCGGTGCCTCTCCACCGCTAGCGAGAGCTGGCAGCGCCGCGACGACTGGCAGAAGAATCAGCCCAATCATCGCGCTCAACGCCAGAACTGCCAGCGTCTTCTTTCGGGTTACACTACCCATGGATACCTCCCTCAACAATCACGATATGGTTCCTAAGAAAGCTCCCGCCCCATCCGGCGCGACGGCTTGCCACGACTTGCCGATCCGGCCTATGGGTTACTTCCTGAACAGATACCAATAATCCAATCCCTGCATGTCCATCAGGAAATGATCAACCAGGGTAAAATAGGTGACGGCGATCACCGCCGACACCACCACGTACATGATCGTCTTGCCCATTTTTTCACTCCCCCGTTAACGACGACGACTCGGCACTTGCAGATTCAGGCTCGGCCCGTCAGACTACGCACCAAACCTAGCAAGGGCATTGAATACCATTGAACCAGTAAAAGAACCAGAGGCTCACAGCACAAGTGATGTAGAAGATCATCTTGCCGATTTTGGTCGTCGTGTCGTTCTGCGGTGCGGCTATTTCTGCTCCCATTTCCTTCTCCTCGCGTGCAAGAATGATTAACGCAAAACCCCGTCACTCCGTTCTTGACAGACCCCTAGCTCTATGTTAATGCTCTCTCCTTTGGCGCTACTTGAGAGGGTACAGGATGAATAAAAATTCAAAAATTTTCGACATTATAGTTTTGGCCGGTATGGTTGTCAATATAATTTTGGCCGTGTTTCTGATTCTCTATTATTTTGATTTTCTATGACTTTTTCACTCCCGTAGAGCCTGTTCCGCTTCCTTCCCCATCACCGAAACCTGCACAACGGAACCCGATCGTTTCATCGCGAAAATCAGGCACCATCTTGCTCCGACTCGTGATTCTCGCATCACTACCACTGGTGGTATAGCCTCCCCCGCGCATCACTCGATACACCCCGTGGTCGGGACCTTGCGGGTTCCTGTCGGCCTGATCGCGGTAGGCATCTTCCGCATACCAATCGGCAACCCATTCCATCACGTTTCCGGCTCCATCGGCAACCCCGAAGGGGCTGACATCGCGCTTGAACGATCCCACAGGGGCCGTCACTTCGTAACCATCATTGGCCACCGCTCGATTCGACGCCATCGAGTCCGGCTCGTTGCCCCAGGGCCAGAGCCGGCCATCGGTTCCCCGCATGGCCTTCTCCCATTCCGCCTCGGTCGGCAACCGCCGGCCCTTCCACCGGCAATAGGCGTCGGCATCCTCCCATGAGACATAGGTGGCGGGCTGGCTCACGCCTCCCGTGCGGCTTGTGTTTTTTGCGTATCGGGACGGCGGAGCCGCTTTGCGATGCCCTGTCGCAGCCACAAACGCCTGGTACTGGCGATTGGTCACTTCATAGGGGTCGATTAAAAACGCGTCCAGGTCGATGGTCCGTTCCGGCTGTTCATCGTAGCCGCCCACCATGGTGCCGCGGATGAACGGCCCGGCCGGGATCAGGACCATGTCCTCACCGAGCGGTGCCTCATTCGTCGAAGCGGGCTGCACGGCCGGCTCAACGGATTGCGGGAGAGTCGGATCGACAGGCGGCAGCCTGGTTCCCTTGATAATCCCTATCACCGGCAGGCTTGCCATGAAGATTACGACCAACAGGAACGCGACCTTGAATTTTGTTTCCAGCATGGATCGGGACCTCAGGCCACGCGGCGGTCAACGACCGCCGCAACCGCCGACATCAGACCGTGAACGGATCGCTCAGGACTTGCCCCGTTGTCCCTGTGGTTCTTCCTCCGGGTCCTTGGCACAACGAATGCCGATAGTGCTGTCGGTCCGCCACATCTTTGCCTGAAATCGCTTCGCGAGTCGCGCATTGTGCTGGGTCTCGCGCCAGGAACCGCCGCGAATGACTTTGTGCTGGCCGTCTTCCGGTCCCGGAGGGTCGCGGTAGGGCGCCTTTTTGTAGTAGTGCTCGTCATAGGTGTCGGCCACCCACTCGGCCACGTTGCCGGTCATGTCATAGAGCCCGTACTGGCTCCTGCCGGACTCAAATGAGCCGGGCGGAGCGAGGTACTTGACCCCATCCTCATCCCCGTCCACGTTGGCATGGCCGGCGCCGAACTCGTCGCCCCAGGGATACCGACGCTTGCTCTCGCCCCGCGCGGCCTTCTCCCATTCCGCCTCGGTGGGAAGCCGCTTGCCGGCCCACTTGCAATAGGCTTCCGCATCGGCCCAGGAAATCCCCATGGCTGGAAGGTCCGGCTTGAGAATTTTCGACTGATCGTCCTCGAAGACCGGCACGAACGGCTTCCCCCGCTTCGTCATTTTGACGTAGCGCTCATAGTCCCCCTGCGTCACTTCTTTTTTGTCCATGTAAAACGTACGCAGGTACACCTGATGCTCCGGGGCCTCGTCCGGATCCCCTTCTTGGCTCCCCATGGTGAACGGTCCTTCGGGAATCTGCACCATCTCACGCCCGTCTTCGCCCATCACGATCTTGTACATCGAAAAATCTCTTGGCGCGACCGCCACGACGGGTTTGTGCTCCGTCACGATCGAGGCCACCAGTTCCCGCTGCTTCTTGGCCTTGTAGGACTCGTAGACCAGTCCCACGATCATGAGGATGAAGGCGGCAAATACGAATACGATGGACCCGATCAACACACCTCTGTTTTCCATACCCCCCCGCTATCTATCCTCCGCACGATCCAACGATGGAGAGCCACAGTGTCACGGCTGCGGCTTATCCGCTGCGGCAGCCCGTTTTCGATCCACCCACAGATCCATGAGCATCGAGAATTGCACTCCCAGGAACCCACCCATCGCGGCCCCAGCTCCGGCCCCCACCGAAATCTTATCAGGACCGGCCAGTCCCCACGCAAGCGCGCCCCCCACGATCGTACCGACCAGGATGCTGATCAGGAAGCGGCGCCCTCCGAAAATCCCGACGACGGTGCCGAGCGCCACGCCGACACCGGCCGTCACAGGAAACGCGCCGCCGCCCAACAGCAAGCCGATCAGGGTCCCGACGGTCCCCATGACCACCACGCCCAAGCCCATGTCGACGATTTTTCGTACAGACATCGCCGGCTTCTCTGTTGCCGAGGAAACCACGGACTTGCGCTCGCCGTCCGATCGTTAGGACGCCGAGACACCGATCGGCCCGAAGTCGATCTCGACGCCTGGCCCAGCCAGCAGCGAAATCCCCCAGGCTTTGTCGGCCGGCTCATGCTTGTGAATGCGCTTGAAGTCGTCGTAGGCGTTGACCCGTTCCTCGATCCACTCGCCGACCGGTTGGGGGCCGGTCCGCTGGACGATTTCAGAGGCGTCAAACAATCCGCCTTCCTTGATCGTCCCCTTGACCTTGGTCGCACTCCACACGTACTTGTTCGCCACCGGAATGACCATGAGATCCGTATCCAGCGAGACGAAGACCACCGCAATCGGCTCCGCCCCGTCCGGTGCAGCCTTCAAACGCCACCGCCACGTCAGGATCGGAAGCGCCTTCGAATCCCAGGCTATTTTCTTGTATATCCGCTGATCCGCCTTACGAACGGCCAGAAACGGGACCTCGCCTTCCGATTCGACCTGGTAGGACTGCTTGGCCGTGGACTCGTTGCGCTGCGCTTTCCAGTCTCGCGGAAATCCATCCGCATTTTTGGCTTTGAAGTCTTCCAGCATCATCGGGGCGGCCGGACCGGCCGGAGCCGTGCGCGACGTGCCAGGCAGGGTGAGGAACACAAGGCCGACCAGAATGGCTGTACTACCGGCCCGGATTGCACGTGGAAAATTCATGACGGTTGCACCTCGCGTGAAGCCGGCGGGAGCACATCCGCCCTCTCATCGGACGCATGGACCGGCAAAGAAATCGCCGCTTGATCTCGGCTGCTGATCCAGAAAAGCAGCAAGACCGTCAACCAGAAGACCAACATGTTCAGAGTGACCATCTTGGCGGCAAACCCCAACGAAGGAGTAAAGGCCCAAGGCGAAAGATCGGGCATCAGTTCGGTGACGTGCCAGGAGAGACGCCCCGACGATCTGATGAACCCCATCAGTCCCATCACCCAGGTAAACGTGGCCGCCAGCCCAAAGAGGGCCACCATGCCGCGGACCGATATCTTGCCCCATTCGATCGGCCCATGCACCTTGGCCCCCTGCATCATGGCCCGGTTGATCAGCAGCCCGACGAACAGGACCGTGAACGTGGTGAGGGCTTGCGGCGAGGCCAGCCCCACACGGATGCTGGCCGGCAGGTAGAACCCGTAGACCGCCAACCAGACGACGTTCAGAATGCCGGCCGTAAACAACACCGCCAGCACGATATTGCCACCCCTGGTCCAAGACACCGTGAGGGTCCGGTTCGCCCGTCGGTAGAAGATGTAGCTGAGGGCCGTCAAACAAATCATCACGTTGATCGCGCCGTTCTTGGCCGACATGACTCCATAATTGCCGATCACCGGATGTTGCGCGCCTCCCATGGCTTTGCCCTCGCCAGGGGCCATCATGATCGTATGCGGCGTCAGCCACACGAACAGACAAATCGTCAAGGCCACGACCAGATATTTGAGATGCCCTTGATACCGCTCGCCGCCGCGAATCCGGCCCATGCTCTGCCAGAGATAGTAATTGATGCCGAGAAACAGCACGCCGACCAGCAGCGCCTGTACGACGAAGAGCCAGGTGAGCAACCCCCCCATCATGGTCACCCCCATGCTCTGCCGGAACGCATAGACCGACCGCATGAGCCAGTAGCCGGCAAAGGGCATCGGCAACAACGCGCAGACCGTCACAAACAGGAAGACGTAGCCGACCCAGTCGTAGTAAGCCCGCTCCTCGTCCGACTTACTCGTCAGGAATCGATAGGAGGCGTAGGCGATCACCACCGCGCCGCCGGACATCAAATCAGCCAGAAAGCGGTGGACGTTCAGCGGATTCCAGAGCGCCGAATGAAGGAGATGCCACACATTGCCCAGATACCGCCCTTGCCCGTCCACGCCGGACGGCGCCATCATAAAAGCGGACCAGGCGTTGGCCAACAGCAGGAGCGCCGCCCCCAGGCCGTTCGCCACGACACCGACTGCGGCATGGCCCCACTTCAACGCCGGGGCCGCCATGCGATCCCAACTATAATAGTAGAGCACCAGGAAGATCGTCTCCCCCAGAAAGACGAAGGCATAGATCGGCATCATCGTCTTGAAAGTCCCGCCCATGTACCGCATGAAGCTGGGGTAGAGCGCGATAAACAGTCCCAGCATCAGACTGCCCACCACGGCCGTCAGGGACAACGCCAGCAGCGCCACCTTCAGAAAGTCCCGCGCCAGCCGGTCGTAGCGGATGGCCGCCAGACGGTCTCGTGTCATAAGGCCCAGGAACTCGAAGAGCACGCAGAAAATCGGCAGGGACAGCACGAACCCTCCGAAGTAGGTGTGCTGCTGCGTGACGAACCAGACGAGGCTGCGATTGTCGATGGTGCCGTAACGAGGATAGACTGCCGCATCGGCCGGAGGCGCCGGCGGCCCCACCGGCACCCCCTCGGTCTTGTAGTACACATCGGTAGCCGTCTGCGGCTCGGCCTGGGCTTGGGCAAAGCCGACGGCCCCGATCAGGCTCATTGCGACGAGCCAGCCGACCAAGAGGCCGGACAACCGGCTATTGATAATCGTTCGCCGCATCGCCATGAACCGCCCTACCCTCTCCGCCCGGACTCGCGCGCCATCCCGTCAACCCCATCAACCGAAGAAACGACCGGTTTGCCGGACGGAGAGCCGCCCTTCGACAGGATCCCCATGACGAAGGGACACCGTAAAAGAGACGCCGGCACCGTTTGTTGCACGCGGTCTTCGACCTGGCGGCGATAGCCCAGATAATACCCGTACAGCGCCATGATGCCCGACACAGCCCCGGCGATCAAGCCTTGTGCAAGCCCCCCCGTCTGTTCCAGGCGAAACAGAAAGACCACCGCTCCCACCAACACCAAATAGTACGTGGCCGCAAAAGCCAGCCCCGGCCACCACCAGAACCGAAACAGCTCCGACCAGCCGAGCGTACCCAGCCTCGCTCGCCAGCCACCGGGCCGTTGTTCGCCAGCCAGGTACGCCGCAAGAGCGACGCAGCCCCCGATGAGCGTCACCGCCACGAGCTGGCCAAGCTCCGTCCGGCCCGCCTCGCTCACCCGCGCTGCGCCCAGCGCCAACATCATCCCGCCACACACCGCCAGCCCGGACCATTGCGCAAGCGGTCCCGGATGGACTCGAAAGAGCAGGCGAAGGGGCACGCCGTTGGGGAACGTCAAGACGGACTCGCCTCGCCGCTGCAGCAGGCGCACGTGTCCGATCTCAAAGGCGTCCCGGGCGACGGAGGTGCAGGCGATGATGATCGCCATCATGGCCGGGCCATCAGGATGGCGCAGAAAATCATAGTGGACGAGCACCCTCAGAAGGGCAAGGACCATCAGCGAGAGCTGCACGCCGTAGGCAAACCCGGTCCACCCGACCACCCAACCGACCAGTCTGGCGCCATCCTCTTTCCACAGGGTCCTCAAGGGGGCCGCGCGACCGACCCGGTAGGCCCACAAGGCGGTGGCCGCCGAGACCAGCCCGCTCAAGACCAGCAGAGTCACGGGCTCGACGAGGGGGTCTACCAGCTTGACGAGCCGGTAGACGGCGAAGGCCGCCAGCCCGGGAGCAAGCATGACCAGCCGCTTTTTTTTTCGAACTGCCTCCTGCGTCACCGCCAGGGTCAAGCGGGGCAGGACCCGCAATGTCATCCGATGCAACATATTCACCCGTTAGGCGTAAAGTGTAAGGCGTAAGGCGAGGCGGACCAGCAGGGCTTCGTCTATCTTCCCCTTACGCCTCACGCCTTACCCCTCACGTTTCTGCGCGCCCATGCCGAAGTACCTGGCCTTCACTTCTTCCATCAAGGCCACCGTGACTTCGGCTTCTCCCCTCTCGATCGCCGTACGTTCCAACTCCATCCGGGCCATCGCGCGCACCGGAGCGGGCACATTGTCCAAGCGCTGCTCGGCTTCGGACGCCCAGGCCACAGCCCCGCCTTGCCGAGCCTGGCCCAAAAGAAGCATCGTGACCGCCCGCTGCCCCTTCGCTCCGGCATAGGCCTCCACTTCAGCGCGGACCAGCGGGGCGACGTAGGGCGGCATACGCTCCAGCACATGTCTGGCGTCATCGCTCCACGTCAACCGGTCCACCAGCGCCAGCGCCTCATCCGGCGTCGCTTCAAGCCCCACCAGCAGACGACAAGTCCGGCATTCGAAACGCACCAGCCAGACCTTCCCGTCGCCCCCCTCGAGGCATTCGTCCAGTCCCTCTGTATGCATCCACCGGCCGCAGCCACAGACCAGAAAAGCAGCGCTGAACGCAGAACGCTGATCGATGAATGGAGGGTCTATTTTCCGTTCAACGTTCATCACTCAGCACTCCGCGTTGCCTTCTCCTACCCAATCTTTCCTGGGTAGAGAATGTAGAGCATCGTATAGGTAATGCTCCCGGTCGCAAAGAGGATGCAATAAATGACCATCGTAAACCGGCCCAGGGTGCGGTGGCGTTGCGCCCCGTTCGGCCAGATCCGCTGAATCGCGGTCTCGACGGCGAAGACGATCCCGATGAGCAGGAGCAGGCTCAGATAGACGGTCAACTTGCGTGCCGAGAATCCGGCGGACGCCACCCGCACGGCAAACAGCAGCAACACCACGGCCGTGACCCCGCCGAACATGAGGCCGATCCTGGCCCAGGAAGTCTGTAGCAGGACCTCGTTCAGAACCCGCTTCCCTTCCACGAAGGCCTGCGCACGGAACCCAAGAACGATCATGTAGAACGCCATCACGAGGCCGATGATCACCAGCACGATGTGCAGGGTCAGAATCGGGATGAAGACATGGTCATAGAGCGCCTGGGACCCGCCGAACCCTTCCTTCCCTTCCACCGCCAGGACGCCGAGCTGCCTGAATAAATAATAGCTCGTAAAGAACGCCAGCATCGCCACCATGCCGCCCAGCATCAACCAGTGATGCCGGTCGGCCTGCCGACGTCTGGCCTGTATCCAACCGATGATGAACAGGCCGGTGAACAACGTCGCCATGAGTTGGCTGATGTCGGCCCCCAGCGTGGCATGGGTGCCGAAGAAGCCCGGCTGTTTCAACCACTCAAGCATGCCTCTCCTCGTCGCTCGTACCTCGTCGTTTGTCTATCGCCTCACGCTTCACGTTTCACGCCTCACGGCTTTACGCCCCTGACCACCGCCGTGCGTTCGAGTTCTACAACGGACTGGAAGCCGGCCTCCTGCATCCAACTTGCGGCCTCGGCGACCGTGTAGCAACGGCCCTTTTCCGTATTGACCAGGATATGAACCGCGAAAGCGGTCACCCAGGCCGGTCCGGTTCCCGATTCGTCCAAGAACCGATCTTTGATGATCAAGCGGCCGCCGGACGTCAAATGGGCAAAACATTTTTCCACGAGCGCCGCGTTCGCCTCGGGGCCCTGGTAATGCAGGATATCCGACATGAGCACGGCGTCGTAAGGCCCGCCCAAGGGATCCGCGTTGAAATCCCCCGCGCGCAACGCGATCCGCCCCTCAAGGCCCGCCTCCTTGACCGCCCGCTCGGTCACCTTCAGGGTCTGGGGCAAATCGAAGACCACGGCGTTCATCTGCGGATAGTGAGTGCAAAAGGCGATCGCGTTGGTGCCGGCTCCTCCTCCGAGGTCCAGAAGGGTCTTGGCTCCCCCCAGCTCAAGCCGTTTCGCCAAGCCAGGCCCGCTCTGCTGGCCGATGCGATCCAGCACGGAGAGGACATTCGCCCCCAGTTCCGGATCGGTTTCAAACACATGCCGCGTGACCGGCGAACGCCCGGTCCTAACCGTCTCCTCCAACTTGCCCCAATTGTTCCATTCGGCGTCGTGCAACAAGAGCAAATGTCCCACGTAGTTCGGAGAAGATCTGACCAGATGGGTCTTCGCCACAACCGTATTGGCAAAACGGTCGCCCGTCTTGGCCAGTACCTTCATCGCCACCAAGGCATTCAGCAACAATCCGAGCGCCCGTTGATCCGCGCCGATCGCTTGCGCCACCTCGGCAGCGGTGCATTCCTTGCCTCCCAAGGCCGAAAACACGTCCAGCCTCACCGCCGTGAGGAGAACCTTCGTTTCCCAGTAATACCCGATCTGAAAAATTTCGGCGAGCGATAGCTCTCGTCGCATCTCGTTGTACCAAGGGCCTCAGAATACCAGCGACGGCCGCTGTGTTTTCATTGGGAAACGGGCAATCTTACCCAGTTCGATCCTTGAAAGGCAAGGAGCCGCAGGGGCCGGACAAGACAGGACGGAAGCAGTCCAGACGCGGGGGGCAGGAAAAAAACAGGGGCAGTGACCGACTGATCACTACCCCTGTTGCAGGCGACGAAGAAACTGCCTGTATCGGACGAACCGTTACTTCTTGACCTGGAACTTGGCTTCGGCCTTGCCGCCCTCCGGCACGTCCACCTCGGCCTCGACCTTGCCCGCAAACGGATGCCAGGCCACCACCTTGTGCTTGCCGGCCGGAACATCCTTGATCTCGAAGGTGCCATCATCCTTCACCACGGCGTAGTAGGGGCTGGAGACCGGCAGGAAAAAAGACTGCATGAACTCATGCTGGTCGCACTGGAGGCGCATCATGGAACCCTGCTTGTCCTTGCGCAGCACCGCCGGCTTGTCCAGCTTCGAGCCCTTCTCCGCCAGACCGATGTTGAAGATGGTGGAGGAGCTGGCGCCCATCACCTCGAAGGAATGCGGGTTGTGCAGCACGCCCTTCACCGACTTGGGATCATCGGGATCGTTGTCATGGTTCTCCACGTGGAAGTTCTTCTGCTTCACGACTACGCCCGTGTAGGGTAGAAATTCGCAGAACTCCGCCACCACGTCGGTGCCCTTGTAGCCGTCCATGAACGCCTTGTCCTCAATGTCGGTCACGGACACAACCGCATGCGCAAGCCCGCCATCCTTGCCGACCTCAATGGACTTAAAGAGGCGCTTGTCGCCCTGGGAGAGTTCCTTCTTCGGGATCTTCGGGCAGAACTTCGGGTTGGGGAACTTCGCGAACGAGAATTCCTTTTCCTCCGCCTTGCCTGCGTAGGTCACCTTGCCGGTGATCGTTCCGCCTGCGTATGAGGCGAGGGGCGCCGCCAAGAACGACGCCACTACGAGAGCAAACATTGCGATGAACAAACCCTTCTTCATAAGACTGCCTCCTTGGTGATTGAACCCGTCAGATCCGACTGGATCCTTCTGGCCTCTGTGACAACACACTCAGACTCAAGAACTCAATCTCTATCTTCCTCCCCGCCAGCAAGGGAGGTCAGGGCGACGCTCAACCGTTGATCGAATTGGCCGTTGCTTGCCTGACCCTGGTTGGAGAGGCCGTCTTTGAGACTGACGAAGCGCGTTGTATACAGGAATCCTAAAACCCTGTCAAGAACAAAGCCACGAAATCGAAACATTAGTCATTCGTTTCAATGCGTTGCGATATTATTTATGTCCGTACAGAACGCGACCAAGCGCCCCTCCAACCGTCGCACGGACTGCATCGTCCTGATCTTTGAGCGCGTTTTTCAACATGGGGACCAGCTCTTTGCCGCCGATTTGGCCCAAGGATCTCGCCGCTGCAATCCGAGGTCTCGGCAGA
>JACQCB010000046.1 GCA_016201805.1 Nitrospirota bacterium
ATCACAAGGGGTCCTATGAAGCAGGTGATCGCGGAGCGGGAGGTGCTACGGGAGGAGCTGCCACTCGTCCTTTTCAATGAACACCTTCTGGCCGGTCGCAATCTTCTTGGCGTCATCCTTCTCAAAGAGCTTCATGTATCGCTCGATCCGATCCGGATCATCGATCCGCTCTTCCTGCATCATCCCACTGGCCAGCTTATACTTCCGAATCAACAACGGCATGCGGTCCCTCCCTTCCGTCCTAATGTCCTCGATGCAACGGGGCTTAAGATACTCGACCGCCCGGGCCAGGGTCAAGAGGCGGGACAAGGCCCCGGCCCCCTCCCTGTCGCATCCGACCTCCATTTAGGCTATAATGGGGCTCGTTGCACGTCGAGCAAAGAGTAAAAGAGCAAAAGGAGGATCGTCGATGCCTCTGTACGAATATCGCTGCGAAGGCTGCGGAAAAGAGTTCGAGCAGGTGCAACCGGTCAGCTACCGCGCGGAAGACACGGTCTGTCCGTTCTGCCGCGCCATGAAAGCCACCAAGCTGATGTCGTCGTTCGCCTCCAAGGTCATCGGCGACCACAAGACCGGCTTCAAGGAAATGAAAGCCTACGACATGCTCAACCAACGGATGGACAAGTTTTCAAAGCTGCCGCCTCCCATGGGAAAACGTGTCTTGCCCAGCCCTGAAAATTTCGGCTCGCCTTCGAGCCCGGATCCGAAAAAGAGCGGCGCCTAGCGAGGCTGCGTCAACAGCCTTGCCGTCAGGCTGCGGTCCCTCGTATCCCCGTCTCGCGCTTCTTAAAAACATCTTCCCACGCGACATCCCTTTCGCCCTGTCGCCCTCCCTTGACTTTGCGCCTTGCCTGATTGATCATACGCCGGTTTTCGGCCGTCCGATCATGGCATCATCGCCGCATTTCCGTCCGTCTTCCGGACATGGCCGGACGGTTCCGGCCGGCGCCCCCAAAGGAGGCTTCATGGGTCCTGCTCTCATCGTCTTGGGGCTGTGCCTCTTCAGCCTTGCAGCCCCCGTCCAGGCCGCCGAAGCCGAGGCCGCAGGGTCGCTCGCCATCGCGGGCAACGGCCCGGAACTCTTCGTCATCGAACGACTGGCCCGGGCCTTCGAAAAGGCCAACCCCAAAGCCTACGTGGATGTCCTGTGGGATGAAAACTCCAAGCCGATCGAGTTGGTCAAATCCGCCCAAGCGCAGATCGCGGTCTCGGGCACGGCACAGCCTGATTGGCAGGCTGTGCAGATCGCCTGGGACGGCATCGCCATCATGGTCAACCTCTCCAACCTGACGAAAGAGATCACCTCCCAGCAGGTCGCCGACATCTTCAGCGGAAAAGTGAAATCCTGGTCCGAGGTCGGCGGACCCGACACGCGCATTCTTCTCGTGGACCGTCCCAAAAACCGAAACGTGCGCGAGGCCTTCGAGCAGCACCTGGGGATCGCGGGGAAAATCCCGGACTCCGCCAAGGTGATCGGACCGGACGAGAAGGTCATCAAGACCGTGGCCGGCACGCTCCCGCCTCTTTCCGCCGTCACCTACCTCTCGCTCGGACCGGCACTGGAGGCCGTCGCCTCGGGGGTGGCGGTGCGCCTGCTGCCCATCGACAAGGTGGAGCCGGAAGAGCCGCCGGTGAAAGACGGGCGGTACAAACTCCGCCGGCCGGTGCTCCTCCTGAGCAAACAGGAACCGAACCCGATCGTGGACGCGTTTCAGGCGTTTGCCCTCTCGAAGCAGGGGCAGCAGATTCTCGACGAGGTCTATATTCCCATCGACCAGAAGCCATAACTCAACCGTTCTCACGATGCGCGCATTCTTTCATCCCTTAATTGATGCATGAGAAGGAGGCCCCGATGAGCAAGCCCTTTGTTATTGTCCTGGTTCTGGCCATCTGCGGACTGACGGCTCTGCCGAACGACGCCTTGTGGGCAGCTGAGGGCGCCACGGAAGAAGGCACCGGCTTCAGCATGTTCGGAACCGAATCCATCAAGGGAGTGGACGAGTCCAAAATCGAGAAGGACCCGGTCTGCGACCGGAGCAAGCGCCCCAAGATCATGAAAGTCGAGCCGGACGAGGTCGCGCCGGGGCAGAAGGTCGTCATCAAGGGAGAGAACTTCGGCACGAAGGAGTGCTTCCACGGCGTGGCCTTCAGCGCCGCTCCCGGCGTGCCCGTGCAGTATCAGTTCGTCAACGACACGACGATCGAGGCAGTCGTGCCGGAAGCCCGCGCCGGCATGTCCTTCATCGATGTCGTCGCCGGCGGCGGCAACTCGCGCTCGAAGGGCGTCTTGATCAAGTCCAAATAGCGCCGCGACCGACGGCGCCGCTTTCTCTTCCCAGGCTTCTCCGAAAGCCTCTTGCGCCTCGTGTTCCACGTCGCCGTTCTCCTGTCCAGTCTCTCGACATTGGCGAGGACGGTATGCTACCTTACGCGGGCTCTACGCAGGCCTGCCCCATCCGAAATACCGCAGACTTGCAGGGATTTACTCGCATGATGTTCAAGAAAATTTTGGTGGCCAACCGAGGCGAGATCGCGATGCGGATCATCCGCGCCTGCCGCGAACTCAACATCGCCACGGCCGTGATTTATTCCGAGGCCGACTCGACCGGCATCTACGTCAAAAAAGCGGACGAGGCCTATCTGGTCGGTCCGGGACCGGTCAAGGGCTTCCTGGACATGCAGCAGATCGTGGACATCGCCCTCCGTATCGGGGCCGATGCGATCCACCCGGGTTACGGGTTCCTGTCGGAAAACGCCCAGTTCGCCCAGTTGTGCCAGGTCTCCG
>JACQCB010000001.1 GCA_016201805.1 Nitrospirota bacterium
CTGGTCGGCGAGTTGGTGATCACGCAGTCCATGTTGAGCGACCTGGGGACGCGATTCTCGGCGGACAAACTGCCGGTGTTGCAGGAGCGCCTCGCCGAGCTCGAGCGGAACACGCGGGAGATTCAGGAGCGGGTGATGGCCGTCCGGATGATGCCCATCGGCACCGCCTTCAACCGCTTCCCGCGTCTGGTGCGGGACCTGTCGGCCAAGAACGGGAAGCAGATCCACCTGGTCCTGTCCGGCGAGGACACGGAGCTGGACAAGACCGTCATCGAATCCATCGGCGATCCGCTGACGCACCTGGTCAGAAATTCGGCGGACCACGGGCTCGAACTCCCCGCCGAGCGCGTCGCGGCCGGCAAGCCGGAGCAGGGGACGATCACGCTCAACGCCTTCCACGAAGGCGGCAATATCTGCATCACCGTGGCGGACGACGGGCGAGGCTTGAATCGCGAGAAGATCCTGGCCAAGGCGGTCGCCCAGGGCCTCATCGGCGACGCGGACAAGCTGACGGACGAGCAGATCTGGCCGTTGATCTTCCGGCCGGGCTTCTCCACCGCCGAGAAGGTCACGGACGTGTCCGGCCGAGGCGTCGGCATGGACGTGGTCAAGCGGAACATCGAAGAGCTGGGCGGCACGGTCACCATCAAGACCGAGGCCGGCAAGGGCACCACCTTCACGCTCAAGCTGCCGCTGACCCTGGCGATTATCGACGGCTTGACCGTGCGCGTCGGGCTCGAAACGTACATCGTGCCGCTCCTCTCGGTGGTCGAATCCATCCAACCCCAGGCGGCCTCCGTCAAAACCGTTGTGGGGAAGGGAGAAGTGGTCAACGTGCGCGGGACCTACCACTTGGTGGTGCGTCTGGCCGAGGCCTTCGGCGTGAAGGCGGACGCCGCCGATCCGGCCCAGGCCATTCTGGTGATTCTGGAGACCGAAGGCGAGCGGGTGGCGGTGATGGTGGACGAATTGCTGGGCCAACAACAAGTGGTCATCAAGAGTCTGGAGAAGAACTTCCAGAAAGTGGAGGGCCTGGCGGGGGCGACGATCCTGGGCGACGGGACGGTGGGCTTCATTCTGGACGTCCGGGGGCTGATCGAGCTGGCGCGGAATGGCGCTGCGATGGCGGCGTGAGGCGTGCCGATGACACATGGAGCAAGCTGACAAGTTGCAAGTAGCCAAGTAACAAGTTTCGAACTCTTGCTACTTGGTCACTTGCTACTTGTTACTGACGACGAGCGACAAGTCGTACACGACGAGATACGCTTCACGAACGACGAACAACGGTCTTTGAAGAAGGAGGCGGCTATGGCGACGGTACTGGACATGACGGCATCGGCATCGGATCAACAGATCGGACTGGCATCGGATGGGAGCCAGTATCTGACGTTCATCCTCGGCGAGAACACTACGGGGTGGACATCCTGCGGGTGCAGGAGATCAAAGGCTATACGGCGGTCACCCGGATTCCCAATACGCCGGACTTTATCAGGGGGGTCTTGAACCTGCGCGGAGCGATCGTGCCGATCGTGGACCTGCGCGCCAAGTTCGGGATGGCGAAGGTGGACACGACCATGTTCACCGTCATCGTCGTCGTCGTCGTGCGGGACCGCGTGATGGGGGTCGTCGTGGACGCCGTCTCGGATGTCCTCGACATCGCCGCCAAGGAGATCCAGCCGGCTCCGAACTTCGGGACCAGGGTGGACACCAGCTTTATCCAGAGCATCGCGAAATCCGGCGACAAGCTCATCACGCTGTTGGACATCGACCGGGTGCTGTCGATGGATGAAATCGCGCAAACGGAAGCCGCGGCGAGCCAGACGGCTGCCGCGTGAGGAGTGAAGCGTGAAAAAGCAAGAAGGCAGTAGGCAGAAGCGAGTAGTCAGAATAATGGTGAATTCCGCATTCAGAATTCTGACTCCTACATTCTGTTTCACGCTTCACGAACGACGAGAGACGAGATACGTTTTTGAACGACGAGAGACGAGATACGCAAAAGAAGGAGTTGCAGCATGGGCCTCAACGTTGACCTCTTAGAGAGCAGTTTCAAGCTGGTCGCCCCGCAGGGGGACAAGCTGGTCGCCCGGTTCTAC
>JACQCB010000064.1 GCA_016201805.1 Nitrospirota bacterium
GGCGCCATTCGCGGCATGCTCTCCACCTTGGACCCGCATTCCGCCTACATGACCCCGGATATGTACAAGGAGATCCAGGTCGAGACCAAAGGGGAATTCGGCGGGGTCGGCATCCAGATCGGGATCAAAGACAACCGTTTGGCGGTGATTGCGCCGATCGAGGGGACTCCCGCGCAGAAGGCCGGCATCAAGGCCGGCGATTTCATCACCAAGGTCAACGAGGATGCGACGAAGGACCTGACCCTCATGGAGGCGGTCCAGAAGATGCGCGGGCCGAAAGGCTCGAAGGTGATCCTGACCATCCAGCGCGACGGGACGCCGGACCCGCTCGTCTTCACTCTGGTGCGGGACACCATCAAGATCGAGAGCGTCAAATCCAAGGTGATCGAGGGGAACATCGCCTACGTCAGGCTGACCCAGTTTCAGGAATCGACGGGCAAGGACCTCAGCCGCGTGCTGAAGCAATTTCGGGAGCAGAAACTACAGCCCACCATCCTGGACCTCCGGAACAATCCGGGGGGCCTGCTGACGTCGGCGGTCGAGGTGTCGGAGCAGTTCGTCGCGTCCGGCAAGCTCATCGTCTACATCAAGGGGCGGGATGGGCGGAAGGACGAATACCTGTCGCGGATGAAGGAACAGCCGGAAGAATATCCGTTGATCGTCCTGGTCAACGAAGGGTCCGCGAGCGCGTCCGAGATCGTCGCCGGCGCGTTGCAGGACTGGGGCCGGGCCGTGATCATCGGGACGACGACGTTCGGAAAGGGCTCGGTCCAGACGATCCTGCCGCTGGCGGACGGATCCGGGCTGCGCCTGACGACGGCCAAGTACTACACGCCGAAGGGCCGGTCCATCCAATCCACCGGCATTACCCCCGACATCGTCGTCAAACTCCAGCCGGTGACGGTCGCCAAGGTCGCGGACAAGGACGGGGAGGGGAAGCCGGCGGTTCCTCATCCGGGCGCGAAGGCTCCGGCAATTCCTCCGGCCGGCGCCAAGCCCGGGGACGAGTCCAGCGCCAAGGGCAATGCCGGCGAGCCGGGCGGCGAGGCCGCGCTGGAAGACGATGCCCAGCTGCAGAAAGCGGTGGAGTTGTTGAAGACGTGGAAGATATTCAAGGATCTGAAGCCGCTCTGAAGTGCGGAACGTTGAACAAGGAAGTGTTGAGCAAGGGCTTCAGCGTCATCGTTCAGCCGGTGGCGTCTTCGCCTGCTGCCTGGCGTGAATTGCCGCCAGCAATTCCTCTTCCGTGGCCGTCACGCCGGGCAGCGTCCGCAGCAGGTGTGAGCGGACCAGGGTGTCCAAGTCCTCCAACGTCCTGATGCCAAGCCGAAAGTAGAGGTGTTGGACGATGGTGTCCGAGAGTCCCGGTAGGGTAATCCAGGCGGCTATTTCAGGGGGCAGGGGGTTCTTGAGCGCTTCATAGGATTGGATGGCGCCGGTCTGTTGGCCGCCAGGTCTTTTCCGATTCCTGGAATCTCCTGCAGCGCTCCGCGTTGTGCCACTGTCGATACATCGTCTTCCAGGTTGTCAAGCGATTCGGCGGCACGTCGGTAGGCCCGGATACGGTGAGGGTTCTCCCGCCGGACGGCCAGTAAGTCGGCTATCGCCAGAAACATCTGTGCGAGCGTTTCGTTTGTCTTGGTCATCCTTCCACGAGCCGGAGGAGTAGGGGCTATTCGACCGACAGATGTCAACAATCCTCTCTTGTCCACTTGCGAAGGGTGTGCTGGGCATCGAATGTCAGCACATGCTCCCGGCACCAGCTTTCCTGATTGAACCCGTCGTAGCCCTGCGAACGGTAGGTCCAGACTGATTCCCCATTCGGCTGGGCCGCGGCTTCATGGGGAGCGCCGAGGCGCTGCGTGACTTCGTCTTGGGTGGCATGGCCGATGGCGCGGTCCAAATAGGCCGTGACTCCCATTGCGCAGGCTGCCTGCAGGACGGTTATGAACAGAAGACATAGGGCGCGTCGCCTCATGGGATCCCCCTTCGCTTGTGTCCCCATTATGGCAGCTTGCTGAGGGGGCTGGCTAGGGGGCGCCCTCCAAGAAGAGCGATTGCCTTCATTGACAAGGGATTCTATCGTCCCGTAGGATGCTCGCAAGCATTGAGAGATTGACGCATCGAGGGTTGTGCCATTGATGATGAAGACCTGTGCCGGCTCCTGCTCTCGATGCATCAATAAATCAATGATACGATGACTCAATGTTTCCATGTCCTGGTGAACGGGGAATCTCGAGAGTGCAAGGCCGGCGAGACGGTGTCGGACTTGCTGCGCGAGTTGGACATTCGCCCCGACCGGGTGGCGGTCGAGGTCAACCTGGAAATTCTGGACAAAGGAGCCTTTGGTACGCGGGGGTTGAAGGACGGGGATCGAATCGAGATCATCAGCTTCATCGGCGGGGGCAGCCTGCCGATCAATAAATATAGGGACGTCACATGAATGATGATCGGTTGATTATCGCAGGCCGCGAATTCAAGTCCCGCCTCTGGGTCGGGACCGGCAAATACAAGGATTTCGTCGAGACGAAGAAGGCCATCGAAGCGTCCGGCGCGGATGTGGTGACGGTGGCCGTCCGGCGGGTGAATATCACCGACCGTTCGAAGGAGAACCTGCTCGACTATCTGGACCCGAAGAAGTACACGATCCTTCCCAATACGGCGGGCTGTTATACGGTGGAGGATGCCGTGCGCTATGCGCGGCTGGCCCGTGCGGCGGGCGTGTCCGACCTCGTCAAGTTGGAAGTGATCGGCGATGAGCGGACGCTCTTTCCGGACACGGCCGGGCTGATCGAAGCGGCCAAAATTCTCATCAAGGAAGGGTTCGTCGTCCTGCCCTATACGAACGACGATCCCATTGTGGCCAAGAAGCTGGTGGATATCGGGTGTCCGGCCGTGATGCCGCTGGCGGCGCCGATCGGGTCCGGGCTCGGTATCCGCAATCCCTACAATCTCAAAATCATCCTGGAAACCGTCAAGGTGCCGATCATCGTGGATGCGGGGGTCGGGACCGCGTCCGATGCGGCGCTGGCGATGGAATTGGGCGCCGATGCGGTGCTGATGAACACGGCCATCGCAGGCGCGAAAGATCCGATCATGATGGCCGAAGCCATGCGGTACGCCGTGGATGCGGGCCGCTTGGCATTCAAAGCGGGCCGCATTCCCAGGAAACTCTACGCGACCGCCAGCAGCCCGATCGAAGGCATGCTGTAGGAAACGTAAGGGGTAAAACGTTAGGCGTGAGGCGAGCAAAGCTTCAGCGAAACCACTCCTCACGCCTTACCTCTCACGCCTGACGGTCTTCGAGAAATGCCCCGCATTGATTTCTCACTCTGCCTCGTTACCGATCGCCATCAGACTGCCGGTCGTCCGCTTGTCACCCTCTTGCGTGAAGCCCTGGGGGCCGGGCTGCGCTTCGTGCAGCTACGAGAAAAGGACCTTCCGACCAGAGCCCTCTTGGAACTGGCGCGCGACGTGCGCACGGTGACGCGCGAGCACGGAGCCAAGCTGCTCATCAACGACCGGCTCGACATTGCCATGGCCGTCGAGGCCGACGGCGTGCACTTACGTGCAGACAGCTTGCCGGTGGCGGTGGTGCGGCGGCTGCTCGGCCCTGGCCGCCTGATCGGGTTCTCCGCCCATTCGGTTGAGGAGGCCGTCAAGGCAGCAGGCGAGGGCGCGGACTTTGCGGTGTTGGGGCCGGTTTATGAGACGCCGTCGAAGCGGCGCTATGGTTCTCCGATCGGTCTCCAGCCGATCGAGGAGGCCGGCCGACGATGCCGGATTCCGGTGCTGGCGATCGGCGGCATTACGGCTGCGCGCGTCGGCGACGTGCGGCGAGCGGGCGCGTTCGGCGTGGCCGTGATCTCATCGATCCTGTCCGCTCCGGACGTGGCGGTTGCCACAGGGGAACTGCTTGGCGCGATCGTCGCGTCGCGTGCAGGGCGATAGCGGAGAACTGCGCGAAGACTTCGCCGGCGCGGCGGAAGCGCGCGCGAGAGTTGACCACCTGGGAGGTCGGTGATAGAATTCTCGCAAGTTTGGGCCTTCAGTTCCGTCGAGATTGCCGAACGATCAAGGGGTGCAACACGATGGCTGAGTCAAAGAGGAGCCCAGGTCGGCTTACCACGTTCCGCGATTCCGTTAAAAAGCTCACCGAACGGTTGGCGGATGCAGAGGGGCCTCCCGCGAGGAAAAGCGACGACCCCAATCGCGAAGCGGACAA
>JACQCB010000065.1 GCA_016201805.1 Nitrospirota bacterium
CCCAAGGGCGAGAAGGACGTCTCCGGCTACATGAGAGAAGGGGCCAAGGAAGGGGACTTAGGCGGCGCCATCAGCGTGAAGATTCCAATCAAATAACCCGCGCCTACGAGCCGGCCAGAGGACGAAAGGCCACCCGAAGGGGTGGCCTTTTTGTTTCCGCATTCATGAGGCGGGGCCTGTCGCCGCCCGCCTAAGATACGGCTGACGAACGGCGGCCAACTCCGGCTGCGGCATGATGCGCTGATCGGCCACGGCTGCTTGGGTCTTACTATTGGCCGGTCGCCTCATCGGAATAGAAGAACGGCGCCCGGCACCCTCTATAGGCTCTTCGGCATTCCGTGCCCGCCATGCCGCCAGCCTCCGTGCCCATCCGTTCCAGCCGCGTAGAAAAAGTGTGGGCGGGGACGTGTCGCTTGAGGGCACGTCCCTGTTCGGAAAGCCCCGTGCAACTGTGCGGGGATGGGGAGCTCAGAGGTCTTCTAGCGTGAGTCCGGTCAGTTTTGATGGAAGTCGGCCAAGACGAGAAGGGCTAAATTCTGAACGGCTGCTGATGCGTCTTCCCGCGTCTCGCCGTAGGCCATGACACCAGGCAGGTCGGTCACCTCGGCAATCCAACGTCCGTCCTCTTCCTGTTCCAGTTCGATTTGAAAGCGCGTTTGGCTCATAGGGGGGCTCCTTCCCAATCACCATACTGCCAAGAGGGTAGCCCTGGTAAGCCCAAAAAGCAAGGTGAAGAGCGTATGGCCTGATCTTCCAAGAGCATATAGCTGATGGCGTATGGCTTATGGTTCGGAACGGAGCGTTGGAGCGGAAATCGTCTGCGCCATCGGGGGGAGCGCAGCATGCTCCAGTTTCTTTCCCTCATGCTGCTTGACGACGAGTCGAAAGGGTATGATAATGCCTGCGTGAGCGGAGCCATGACCCCATTTGCCGATTGCACGTTCTGCGGTGGACCGGTGGAAGAGCGGCGGGTTGACTATGACTACCGGCGTAAGGGCCGATTGCTTATCATGAAGAATGTGCTGGCCGGCGTCTGCCGGCAGTGTGGGGAGAAGTACTTCAAGCCGGATGTCTTAAAGCGGATGGATCAACGCTACCATGATATCGTTGACCGGAACCAGAAACCCGAAGCGGTCGTCGAGATTCCCGCAGTCTCCTTTTAGCCCTGGCGGGTGAAAGTCAGCCCGACGCATTTACGCCGCCCGCCGCCGCGACGATCTCCTCCGGCGTCACAACTATTCGGCGATCTGTATGTCCGGATTCCACGCGACTTCCCACACATGATCGTCGGGGTCCTGGAAATAGCCGGCGTAGCCGCCCCAAAACGTCTCTCCGGCCGGTTTGAGTATCCTCGCGCCTGCCTTCTTCGCCTGCTCCATGACCGCATCAACTTCGGCTTTGCTGTTGACGTTATGACCGATCGTACACTCGGTCGCACTGTGCGCGCCTTGAGGAATGTTGGCGTCATGAGCGATATCGCCCCGAGGCCAGAGGGCGAGTTTCAAGCCGGACTGCAAGTCGAAAAAGGCGACCGCGCCATGTTCAAATTCTTTGCCAACAATCCCTTCCGTCGGAAATCCAAGCCCATCGCGATAAAACGCCAGCGACTTTTCTAAATCGTCTACGCCTAATGTGATGACTGTAATTCGTGGTTTCATGATGGGGCGGGATTATAGCAGAAGCGGGGAGACAGCTAAATCAGCGGCCGCGCGCGGGTGGGGCGTCGGCTCTGCGAAGAGTGTATGGCTGATGGTCGATGGTCTGGGCTTCGGAACGAAACGAAGCACGGGAGCAGGGTCGGGGCTCGTCCGTCGCCCTCGCTGGGCTGTCAGGATTCAGTAGGAATGGTCTCCGAGAACTTTCTGCCTTTCATTTGATAGCCGCGACTTTGTTCGTTCCTCGCAGGCCGGACAGGCTTTCGAGTCATCGCATATGCGACCACTTCGTAGTGGCATTGTGCAAGGAGAACTAATTCAGCGTGATAGTACTTCTGGTGTGTTGCCTGTCTTATGTGGGAGAGGTTTATCGCACAGGAACACAGAGGTCGGCTATATGATCGACTATGTCTTTGATTCGCTCGTAATAATCACGTGCACGTACCATTGTAAGGCCGACGAACTGGCCATGAGCGATTTTATTACGCAGATCGACAATGCCATCGACCGCGTCTTTTCTCTCGTCAATCAGATAGGCCTCTAGATCCGTCCGCCAATCAGGGTCAAAGTCTCCAAAAAGAGTTATCAATCTCTGAGCCTTGGCATTGGTGAACTGCCGAAGCCGCCGTTCTACATAGCGCACAACGGATTGCTGGGATTTATTCCGCACATGCTCTAGAGCTAATTCGATAACTGCTTGCTCTAAGAAGCCCGAGATGAGCACGCACAGATGTCGCGCAAAGTCTGACAAGAGTTCAGCATCGGCATTCA
Organism: Nitrospirota bacterium; assembly: GCA_016201805.1. Lineage (GTDB taxonomy): Bacteria > Nitrospirota > Nitrospiria > Nitrospirales > Nitrospiraceae > SCVQ01. The sequence continues at coordinate 2,427 of JACQCB010000065.1, forward strand.
AACTTGTGGCACGTTTGAAGGTCGCGTCGAGGCTTATTTTTAGGCGCTCGACTTCAGCTCGACCAGTCATTTGACGGTGGAGAAGAAATCGGTTGCGAGTCTCAGGCGGGTCTCAACATTGGCTTCCTGCGAAGTTCCCGTTTCAGTTGCACTGCGGTAATCCGTGTTTGCAAGAAGTTCGTGATAATGCTCGACCAGCATGCTCTTGTTCTTTATCTGCCCCGCAGTGAGACGGCGGGCTATGCCGGTCATAACCGAGTCAATGACCGCTGCATTAATGGCGCGGACTGGTCTGAATGCTTTGGCCCCTATGCATTCTAAGATAGTGGTCGTCGTTTGTTGGAATATGGCAGTTAGCTCTTTTTCGCTCTGCCGAGCCAGGTCACGATTGCTGGCCATGTAACGATTCAGAAAGTCTTTCATCGGGCTACGGTAGGATGAGGAATAATAGTAGAAAGCGAAGAAACGAAGGATCATCTCCATATCCTTGAGGCGCGAGGATTTCTCGCCGAATAGACTTCGCCACGCTGAGTAATCGTTTAGATTGCGGAGTGCACGGACGAGTTCTCCGTGATAGAGGGCAACGCGAATCTCCTGCGGCTGAAGATTGATGCCCCCCGTGTTGAGCCTTTCAAATATAATATAGATGCTGCTTTGGTCCTCCGCGGGTTCGTCCTGCCTGATCACGGTGGCATGAATGATACTGTCGTCAAGGCGGCGACGGTCCTCTACGTCAAGATCTTTATAGCGCTTCCCAATAAAACGTTCCTGCACGTTTTCTAATTTATATTCTATTCCGTGAATAACTCCCTGATAGTACGCATGGAGTGAGTAAAGACGTTGGTGGCCGTCAAGAACTAGAAATCTTCCAGATAGCTCCTTGACCAGAAAAATGCCTGGCACAGGAAGACCGAGAAGTAATGACTCAATAAACTTATCAGCTTTTGGGCGTGGCCAGACATACTCTCGCTGAAATCCAACAATCTCAGATTCGGTGTCTGGATCCCAACTGAAGCGTGGGACGATTATGTCTTTTGCCTCAATGCGTTTGACAATAGAGTCGACAGGATAGTCCGCCCCATATGCGGTTATAGTATAGCTGAAAGGAATAACTTCCAGGGCTTCGTCGAGATCATCAACGATTTCCTCTCCATTCTTCTTTTCCTTGGGGATCGCCATACTGAGGCTCACCTCCTTCTGCAAGACTATCCGATGGGGCGGTGTTGTCCAATTACTAGGCAGCTGCTTACCGAATTAATTTTAGTATAAGCTTGTCCAATTATTCTGGCAAGAAACCTACGGTCAGGTTAGTTGACTTGCCTGTAAACAAAAAAGCCACCGTTTCCGGTGGCCTTTTCATTGTCTCCCCTAGCAGGGGCTGCAGGGAGTGATTCCTATTGCGGCCGTCGAGGGAGCACTTTCCGAAGTGCGGCCTCCGGGAGCAGGGGAATTACCCCCTGCAGCCCCATGCTCCTATGTTCCCATCTCCCACGACGCCAAATACTTCTCTTGTTCTTTGGTCAGCTTATCAATCTGCATCCCCATGCCGGCCAGCTTCAGCCGCGCAATCTCCTTGTCGATCACCTGCGGCACCGGGTACACCTTCTTCTCCAGCTTCTTGTAATTCTTCACCAAGTACTCCGCACCGAGCGCCTGGTTCGCGAAGCTCATGTCCATGACGCTGGAGGGATGGCCCTCGGCCGTCGCCAGGTTCACGAGTCGTCCCTCGCCGAGCAGGCTGACCCGGCGGCCGGTCTTCAGCGTGAATTGCTCGACGCCCGGTCTGATAAGGCGCTTCTTGCGGCTCAGTTTCTCCAAGGCGGGAATGTCCAGCTCGACGTTGAAGTGGCCTGAGTTGCAGACGATGGCCCCTTCCTTCATCTTGGCGAAGTGCTCACTGCGGATGACCTTGAGGTTGCCGGTGACCGTGACGAAGAAATCGCCCACCAGCGCGGCCTGTTCCATCGGCATGACGCGGAACCCGTCCATCACCGCTTCAATCGCCTTGACCGGATCGATCTCGGTGACGATCACGTCGGCGCCCAGCCCCTTGGCGCGCATCGCGATCCCGCGCCCGCACCAGCCGTAGCCGGCGACCACGAAGGTGGTGCCGCAGATCAAGCGGTTCGTCGCGCGGATGATGCCGTCGATCGTGCTCTGGCCGGTCCCGTAACGGTTGTCGAACAGGTGCTTGGTGTCGGCGTCGTTCACGGAGATCACCGGGAACTTCAGCACTTTCTTCTCGGCCATGCTGCGCAGGCGGATGACGCCGGTGGTGGTTTCTTCCGTGCCGCCGATCACGTGCTTGAGCAGGTCTTTGCGCTTGGAATGGATCAGCGAGACGACATCGGCCCCGTCGTCCATCGTGATCTGTGGTTTGTGGGCGATGGCGGATTGAATGTGCTTGTAGTAGGTCTTGTTGTCTTCGCCTTTGATCGCGAAGGTCGGAATGCCGTCATGTTTGACGAGCGCCGCCGCGATCTCGTCCTGCGTGCTGAGCGGATTGGAGGCGCAGAGCCGGACATCGGCTCCGCCGGCCTGGAGCGTTTTCATCAGGTTGGCGGTTTCGGTCGTCACGTGGAGGCAGGCGGTCATGCGCAGGCCCTTGAAGGGCTTTTCCCGCTGGAAGCGCTTCTTGATCAGCCGCAACACGGGCATGGTGGCTTCGGCCCATTCGATCTTGAGCTTGCCCTGGTCCGCCAGCTTGATATTCTTCACGTCGTAATCCACGGTAACCTCCAAAAAGTGATGGGTGATGCGTGATGCGTGACGAGTGGTCAGCAAAAAGGGGACGGATTGGAGAACCCGTCCCCTCGGTTTGCTCGACGCCCCGCTTGCTTACAGGCCTGCGTCTCTGCGCAAGATTCTGGCCTTGTCGGTTTTTTCCCAGGTGAAGCCCGGCTCGTTCCGGCCGAAGTGCCCGTAGGACGCCGTCTTGCGGAAGATCGGCCGGCGGAGCTTGAGATGGTCGATGATGCCGCGTGGGGTCAGGGGGAAGTGCTTCCGCACGAGTTTGTCCAGATTGTCGACCGACATCTTTTCCGTGTCCTTCGTGTCGACCAGCACCGAGACGGGATCTGCCACGCCGATCGCATAGGCGAGCTGCACTTCGCACTTCTGGGCCAACCCGGCGGCGACGATGTTCTTCGCGATGTAACGGGCCATGTACGACGCCGACCGGTCCACCTTCGTGGGGTCCTTGCCGGAGAAGGCGCCGCCTCCATGGCTGCCGTGACCGCCATAGGTGTCCACGATGATCTTGCGGCCCGTCAGTCCGGTGTCGCCCATCGGGCCGCCGACCACGAAGCGGCCGGTGGGATTGATGTGATGTTTCACACTCGCCGGGTCGTAGAGCCCTTTCGGCATCATGGGCTTGATGACTTTCTCCATGATGTCGCGCTCGATCTGCCTGTTCGTCACGTCGGGGCTGTGCTGGGTGGAGACCACGATCGTGTCGATCCGCACCGGTTTGCCGTTCCGGTATTCCACGGTCACTTGGGATTTTCCATCGGGCCGGACCCAGGGCAGGATGTTCTTTTTCCGGACTTCCGCCAGCCGCTTGGTGAGCCGGTGTGCGAGGATGATCGGCATCGGCATGAGCTCGGTCGTCTCGTTGGTGGCATAGCCGAACATCAGGCCCTGGTCGCCGGCGCCGCCGGAATCCACGCCCATGGAGATATCGCCCGACTGCTGGTGAATGGCGGTGAGGACGGAACAGGTGTGGTAGTCGAATCCCCAGGAGGCGTCGGTATAGCCGACCTCCTTGATGACCTCGCGAATGATATCGGGAATCTCGACGTAGGCCTTGGTGGAGATTTCGCCGGCCACGAAGGCGATGCCGGTGGTCAGCATCGTCTCGCAGGCCACCCTGGAATACTTGTCTTTGGCAATGATCGCGTCGAGGATGCCGTCGGAGATCTGGTCGGCGATTTTGTCCGGGTGTCCTTCGGTAACGGACTCGGACGTGAACAAATAGTTGCTTCGGCTCATTGTTCCCTCGTGTTGGTGTCGGTTAAACGGGACTCTTGTGCTCCGCGGCGGGAATTGCAGCCACGCCGATATTTTGGTGAACCCAGCAGCGTGGCACCCTGGCAAGTCTCACCCTGAGGTCTTTTTTTGTAACCCAGAACTGCTTGGTTTGTCAACGAGAAATATCCGCTGTTGCCGTGAAAAGCCCGCGCGGAGGCTTGCTTGACACCCGTCGGAGGCGGCTTGTAAGATAGCCTGCTTTTCGCGGGCTTGGCTGTTTTGGTTCCCGAGTCTTCGGGAGGCGACCACCACCCGTGTCGGTTCCCATCCGGCAGGCTTTCAATCTCGCGCAATCGCGTCGAATTTGTCTGCACCAGCACCGGATTGTACGGTACAATTTACACGTTGTCGAAGATATTGTCGTTGAAGATATTGAAGGGCAAGAGGTTTTCATGAACGGGGAACGTCCGACCGTGGCCGATCCAGGGCCCACGCCGAAATCCACGCCAGGCTTGGGCTGGAACGAGCTGTCGGCCGAAGTCGTCGAGTTGTTCGCGTCCATCAAGCTGGCCATGTTCCTGTTCATCGTCCTGGCGATGACCGCGACGATCGGGACCGTGATCCAGCAAGGAGAGCGTCCCGAGACCTACATCAAGGAATATGGTGAGGAAGCCTACCGCTGGTTTCTTCGCCTGGGCGTCACCGACGTCTATCACACCTGGTGGTTCACGAGCCTCTTGGGGCTGCTTTGCGTCAATTCCCTGACCTGCTTCTACAAACGCTTCCCCGCTATCTGGCGCTCCATGCACCAGGACAAGGTGAACGTGGCGCTGCCGTTCATCAAGGGCATGAAGCAGACGGTGGCCATTCCGGTGGCCGGCCCCAAGGACCGCGTGGCCGAAGGGATCGTGCAACTGCTGGCCGAGAAGGGCTATCGGGTCCTGGCGAAAAACGAGGCTACGGAGGCGACGATCTACGCGACCAAGGGTATCATGGGGCGGGTGGGCGCGCACATGGCGCACCTCAGCGCCACCGTGATCGTGCTGGGCGGGCTGATCGGCAGCTATTACGGGTTTCAGGAGTTCGGGGTCTGTCTGGAAGGCCAGACCTATCACATCCCGAAGGGCCAGTTCGACCTCCGGGTGGACAAGTTCTGGATCGACTACCACGAGAACGGCTCCGTGAAGTCCTACAACAGCACCTTGACGGTGATCGATCACGGGTCGCCGGTCACGACGAAGACGATCACGGTGAACGATCCCCTCGTCTACAAGGGGATCTGGTTTTATCAATCCAGCTACGGCGATGCCTGGGACCGGGTGGACCTGGCGCGGGTCAACATCAAGGAGAAGGGCACCGACAAAGTGGTCGGGACGATCGATTTGCCGTGGCAGAAGGAAGTCAGCCTGGACAACCTTGGGCTCAAGCTCTCCTTGACCGATTTCGTGGCGGACTTCGGGTTCGACTCCACGGCCAAGAAGGTTTACTCCAAGACGGTGGAGCACGCCAATCCGGCCGTGAAGCTCGCGATCACGGAGCAGCCGAGCGCGAAGGCGGCGTCGGTGCAGACGACGCCGTGGATCTTCTACCAGTATCCGGACCTCTTCGAGATCCAAGGCTCGAAGTACCGGTTCGAGCTGGTCGGGTACCAAGCCAAAAAATTCACCGGGCTGCAGATCACCAAGGACCCCGGCGTGAACATCGTGTGGATCGGCTCCACCATGATCGTGGTCGGCATCACGCTGTCCTCCTTTATCTATCATCGGCGGCTCTGGGCCAAGGTGATCCCCGGCGAGAGCGGCGTGACGGTCCACCTCGGCGGCAACACGCACAAGAGTCAGTTGGACTTTCAGAAGGAGTTTCGGAAGCTGACGGAGCGGATCCAAACGTTAAAAACGTGAAGCGTGAAACGTCGCGCGTGAAGCGCAAGCTGAGAAATACGAGATACGCTTCACGAGATGCGAGCGACGAGGAGGATATATGATTCGATCTCTATTTTTGTTCGATATGACCTTTTGGCTCTATCTCGCGGCGTTGCTGCTCTACGTGGGCTATGTCCTGGCGAAGCGGCCCGGCATGCAACTGGCGGCGGCCGGCCATCCCGCCGGCTTGCCCGAGGACAGCGGGTGGGCGGCCCAGATCGGCCAGGTGGCCACGATCGTGACCGTCTTCGGCTGGGTGGTCAACACCCTGGCGTTGCTGGCGCGGGCCTATGAACGGATGCAGGTATCGGGCACCTTTGCCCCCTGGTCTAACCAGTTCGAGGCCATGGCCTACGTGTCCTGGGCCATTATCCTGGGCTATGTGCTGCTGGAGATGCGGTACCGCATCAAGGCGATCGGCGCCTTCGTGGTCGGCATCGGGTTCCTCGCGATGGGCGCCGCGTCCTTGCTGCCCTATCGCTATCAGACGGCCGAGCCGCTCGTGCCGGCGCTGAACAGTTATTGGATCTACATCCACGTCTCCATCACGCTCACCAGCTATGCGGCCTTTGCGATGGCCGGCGGGTTGGGCGTCATGTACCTGATGAAGGAGCGTGCCGAGCGGCGCGGCAGCCGATTGAGGGTCCTGGCGTCGTTCCCGGATTTGGAAACCATCGATGAGCTGGGGTACAAGGCGATCATGGTGGGCTTTCCGCTCTTGGCCTTCGGCATCATCCTCGGGGCGATGTGGGCGAATTATGCCTGGGGCGGATACTGGAGCTGGGATCCGAAGGAGACCTGGTCCCTGATCGTCTGGCTGATTTACGGCGCCTACATCCATGCGCGCATGACCAGGGACTGGGAGGGCCATCGGGCAGCCATCTATGCCGTGTTCGGTTTCCTGATGGTGATCTTCTGCTTCTGGGGCGTGAATTTTTTGCTCTCGGGCCTGCACGCGTACGCGTGATCGGGCCTGCACGCGTACGCGTGAAAAACGTCGTTCGTATCTCGTTGTTCGCGGGACAGTCGAAGACGTTTCGATTGCGAGATACGAGCGACGAGATGCGAGATACGTTCTTAGTTAAGAGATATGGCTGAACAATCGACAGAAGAACAAGCGGTGCGACCCAGAACGGTATCCCGGGCGGTCATCGGCCTTGCGGCCATTGCCATCCTGGCCGTCGCCTTCGGCGTGGTCTGGATGCAGAGCGCGAAGTACGAGCCGCTCACGGTGGGGAAGGTGGCGCCGGACTTCGAACTCCCCGACGTGGATGAGAAGAAAACCCTCCGCCTGTCGGATTTCCGCGGGAAGGTAGTCTTTCTCAATTTTTGGGCGACCTGGTGCAAGCCCTGCCGCGAGGAGATGCCCTCCATGGAAGTCCTCTACAAGAACTTCGAGCGGGACGGGTTTGTCGTGCTGGCGGTCAGCATCGACCGGGTCACGACGAAAAAAGACATTCCGCCCTTCGTCAAGAGCCTGGGGCTGACGTTCCCCGTGCTGGTGGATTCGTGGGGGCAGACGGACAAACGCTATAAGTTGATGGGGGTGCCCGAGACCTACATCATCGACCAGCAGGGCATTCTCCGTGAAAAAGTCATCGGGCCCAAGGATTGGACCATCCTCGACAATCTGCAGACCATCACGGGCTTGCTGAAAGCCGGAGCCAAATCTGCGCAGGGTGCGCCTCCGGTTTTGTGAGGGGCACGATGCGATGATGAGCGAGCGTCTCTTGGGCCGTCTCTTCGGCATGGTGCGGATGGGCCTGCTTGGGACGTCCGTGCTGGCGGTCGGTTGCGATGCCGCTCCCGGCGATTCGGCTTCCGGAGCCGCACCCGATCCGCCGCCGGTCCGGACGCAGGGGCAGGAACGGCCGGGGATCAGGGTGGGGTCCGTCGCGCCGAACTTTCAGCTCCGGGACCTCAACGGCACGCCGATCGCGTTGTCGGACTACCGGGGCAAGGTGGTGCTCATCAATTTTTGGGCGACCTGGTGCGGACCCTGCCGTATCGAGATGCCCGGCATGGAGTTGCTCTACCGGGAATTCGACCGGAAGGGCTTCGAGATTCTGGCGGTCTCGACCGATCAGCAGGGGGCGGCGGTGACCCGGCCGTTTCGGGACGAGATCGGGCTGACGTTTCCGATCCTGCATGACTCGGACTTCCGCGTGGGAGTGGCCTATGGAGCCAGAACGTTACCGATGACGTTTCTGGTGGATCGGCACGGGATCATCACGCATCGGATCTTCGGGGCCAGGGATTGGCGAAGTCCGGAAGGGCGGCAGCTCATCCGCACGCTCATGCAGGCGCCGTAGAACGGACGATGACCGAATCCATCCACCAGATTTCCCTCGTGGCGGCCTTTTCGGCCGGCCTGTTGTCGTTCGTGTCTCCTTGCGTGTTGCCGTTGGTCCCGTCCTACATCTCCTACATCACCGGCTTGTCGCTGGATCAATTGGCTGATGCCTCGGAACGGCAGCGCTTCCGGATGCCGATCATCGTCAATTCCCTCCTGTTCATCGCCGGGTTCTCTTGCGTGTTTGTGGCCTTCGGAGCCTCGGCCAGCCTGATCGGGCAGGTGCTGATCACGTATCAGGAACACCTCCGCAAGATCGGCGGACTTCTGATCGTGATCTTCGGGCTGTACCTGCTGGGGGTGCTGAAGCTCAACTTCCTGCAGACCGAAAAGCGTCTCCACTTCAAGAGCCGGCCGGCCGGCTATGCCGGGTCGTTCCTCATTGGCGTGGCCTTTGCGGCGGGCTGGACCCCCTGCGTGGGCCCTGTGCTGGGCACCATTTTGCTCTATGCCAGCACGAGCGACGCCTTGACGGACGGGGTCGCGCTCCTCACCTCCTATTCCCTCGGACTGGGGCTGCCGCTGTTTCTGACCGCCTTGGGCGTGGATCGTTTCCTCGGGTATTTCAAACAGGTGCGCGCCTATCTGTGGGGCGTGACGGCGGTGAGCGGCGCGTTTTTGGTGGTGGTGGGTGTTATGATCTACGCCAACTCGCTGACCATGATTACGAGTTTCCTTGAACGCTACGGCATTGGGTGGTATGTAGGGCAGTAGCGAAATGAATCGGAATGGGTCTTGAGAGATGAGTTAGGGATTCTCCGCTTCCAACGCACACCTCAAAACTCGCAACCAACAACGTGACACTCGACGGTAGCTTTTCCTATGCCCGTACTGCCTGAAACCAAATCCTACGACGTGCTCATTGTGGGCATGGGGCCGGCCGGCGCCACTGCGGCCTATGAGCTCAGCCGCGCCGGCATGTCCGTGCTCGGTCTCGATAAGCAAACGCATCCTCGCTACAAGGTCTGCGGTGGAGGCCTCTCGGTGCGCATCGACAACATCCTGGATGCCGAGTTTAAAACGGTCGTGGAACACACCGTGTACGGGGTACAGTTCTCCTATGGAGGCCAGGACCCGTTTTTCATCGAGTCCCCGTCGCCGATTGCCTACATGGTCATGCGGGACCGGTTCGATTATTTATTGCTCGAGAAGGCCCGCCGGGCCGGCACCGAAGTGCATGAAGAAGAACAGGCGGTCGGCTTTCTCCAGCTGCCCGACGGGGTGGAAGTGACCACCGATCGGGGACGGTACCGGACGAAGGTGCTGATCGGGGCGGATGGCGCGAACAGTCTTGTGGCGCAACGGCTCTTTCCCGGCCGGCGCCTGCATCGGATGCCGACGCTGGAAAGCGAGATCGGAATCGGACAGGCCCCGGTGTATCCCGGCCAAGGCAAGGTGCTCATCGACTTGGGGGCGACGCAGAGGGGCTACGCCTGGATTTTCCCCAAGACGGAACGTCTCTCGATCGGCGTGGCGGAGTTTCGCGGCCGACCGGCCAGTCCGAAGGACGTGTTCGACCGATTCGTGCGTGATGAAAAGGGGCTGGCAGGCTTGTCGGTGCCGCGGCCGATCGGCCACCCGCTGCCGCTCTTCAATAGCGCCGAGGCAGCCCAGACAGGCTTGGTTCAGCACCGTGCGATCCTGGTCGGCGATGCCGGGCACCTCGTGGACCCGCTGTTCGGGGAGGGCATTTATTACGCGGTGCGATCCGGCCAGATTGCGGCGGCCAGCGTGCTGGGTACGTTCCACGATCGACGCCGAACCTTGCTCGATTATGAACTAGCGGTGGCGCGTGAAATCTATGCGGAGTTTCGGGTGGCCTCCAGGCTGGCGCGGATCGTGTACACCTTCCCCCGCCTCTGTCACCGCCTCATGCACCGCTATCAGGAAGTCATCGACCTGTACTACGAGGTGCTTCGGGGGAAGCAAACCTACCAGACGTTCTTCCGCAAAGCCAAGGGGGTCATCAAGGCCTCGTTCCGCGAACTGCTCCGCGAAACTCTGTCGCTCGGTTAACCGAAAACATATCGGGTAGTAGTGATCGGCTGACGGCTACGCGTGTCGAGCGGATCGCTGAGAACTGGCGGCTGACTGCTGTCCGCCTAGGCTCAGCACCAGGTGCCGAGGCGGCAGAGCGTCATTTCCGGCATCAGGGAGGTTGGCGCCAGGGAGGAGACCGTCTGGGTCGTCACGGCGTTGAAGGGGACCAGGGCTGTGGTAGAGACCGACGCGGCGGAAACGACGGGAGGCCGGCTAACCGGCTGGATATCGATTGCCGGGATGCGGGGTGACGGCGCCGTCGCCGTGTTGACGGGGGCCGGGTGAGCTTTGGCAATCATGGTGGCAGAGGGATATTTCCCGCCCACGTTCAACTTGGCGAAGAGCTTCCGGCTCTCTTCGGCATTTTTGTTGTCGGGGTATTTCTCGGCCAGCAGCGTCAGTTTCTCCAGGGCCCAGTCGTTCGCCCCGAGTTCGTTATAGGCGCGGGCCAGATAGTACAGGGCCTCCGGCGCCGCATCCATCTCCGGGTAGTGCTTGAGAAGGGATTCGAAGCGGTAAGCAGCGGCCAGGTAGGATTCCCGCCGGTAATAGAACTGTCCTACGAGCAAGTAATGTTGCGCCATGAGGGCGTGACAGCCGCGAATCCGCTCGGCGGCCTCCTGCTCGTAGCGACTGCCCGGGAACTCCTTCAGCAGCTTCTCGAAGGCCTCCTCCGCCTTGCGGACGGGCTCCAGGTCGCGGTCCACCGTCTTGGCCATTTTGTAGTGGCTTTCGCCGAGTTTGAACTGGGCGTAGGAGGCCAGGACGTGGACGCGGTGCAGTTCCAGGAAGTGCTGATACTCGATGATGGCTTCCGGGTAGTCTTCTTTTTCGAAGAAGGCTTCGGCCCGTTTGATGATGACGTTGGGGTCGTAGTTCTTCTCGACCGTATCGCCGATGAAGATCTGTTCGTCGGTGCCGCTGACGGGTTTGGCGGTCGCCGTGGACTGTTTTTTCGTGCTGGAGCAGCCGACGGAAAGACCGACCGCTGCGACAACGATGAGAAGGAGTGCCTTCATGAG
>JACQCB010000026.1 GCA_016201805.1 Nitrospirota bacterium
TCGCGACGGTGATTCAGCCCGGCGGCTCGATCCGCGACCAGGAAATCGTGACGGCTGCGGACGAGCATCGGATGGCGATGATTCTGGCCGGCATGCGACACTTCCGTCATTGATCGGGCCGACCGGCCTCGAAAAGGTGTATCGACGATTCTCCATACTCCGCCACTCCCGTCCCTCATCGTGCGAATCGTGCGTGAGCGGTTTCGCCTCACCGCAAGGATTATGGTTCACCCGTGAAAGTTCTCGTCATCGGCGGCGGCGGCCGCGAACATGCCCTCGTCTGGAAGATCGCGCAGAGCCCTCGGGTCTCCGTGATCTTTTGCGCGCCGGGCAATGCCGGGATCGAGTCCCTGGCGCGCTGCGTGCCCATTGCCGCAGACGACATCGCAGGGCTCAAAGCCTTTGCCCTCTCCGAGCACATCGATTTGACCGTCGTCGGGCCGGAAGGGGCGCTGGCCCTGGGGATTGCGGACGAATTCCGTCGGGCGAAGTTGAGGATTTTCGGTCCGACACGAGGGGCGGCGCAGATCGAAGCCAGCAAGAGTTTTGCGAAGGATCTGATGGTCCGCGCCCGCATTCCAACCGCGGCGTCCAGGACCTTCGAGGTGCTGGATCAGGCCTTGGCCTATCTTGAGCGCCATCCTCTGCCGGTCGTGGTCAAGGCGGATGGTTTGGCGCAGGGGAAGGGCGTGGTGGTGGCGGCCACGAGGGAGCAGGCCTCTGAGGCGGTCACCGACATGCTCGGCAAGCAGTCGTTCGGGGCGGCGGGTCGGCGCGTGGTGATCGAAGAGTTTTTGGACGGAGAGGAAGTCACCATCATGGCCTTCACGGATGGAAAAGCCGTGGTGCCGATGGTGGCGGCTCAGGATCATAAGCGAGTCGGCGACGGGGATACCGGCCTGAACACGGGCGGCATGGGGGCCTATGCGCCGGCGCCGGTGGCGACGCCCGCGTTGCGGAGCGAGGTGGTCCAGTGCGTGCTTCGTCCGGCGGTGGAGGCGCTGCTACAGGTGGGAAGCCCGTTTTACGGCGTGCTTTACGCGGGTCTGATGATCGTGCGCGGCCGGCCCTATGTCCTCGAGTTCAATGCGCGGTTCGGGGACCCGGAAACGCAGGTGGTCCTGCCGCTCTTAAAGACGGACTTGGTGGACGTGATGGAAGCCGTGGTGGAACACCGTCTGGATCAACTGGATGTCGAATGGCATGACCGAGCCGCGGTCTGTGTCGTCCTGACGTCGGCCGGCTATCCTGGCTCCTATGACACGGGACGACCGATCAAGGGGCTTGTCGATCTGTCGTCTGCACCTTCGGATGACACGCTCGTCTTTCATGCTGGTACGAAGCACGATGGCAATGAGGTTGTCACGGCCGGCGGGAGAGTCTTGGGAGTCACCGGCGTCGGGCCTCGATGGACAGAGGCTCGTGAGCGGGCCTACAAAGCGGTTCGGGCGATCTCCTTTGACGGGTGCCATTTCCGTACGGACATCGCGTCCCGCGCCCTTCGGTCCGGCGTCTGAGCACGGGCGAGACGGAACGCGATGGCACAGACGCTCACACTCCAGGCCGATCCGCAGAAGGTCGTGGAGGCAGCCGGACAGGTCATTCGACGGGGCGGCGTCGTGGCCATTCCGACGGAAAGCTTTTATGCCGTTGGGGCCTCGCCGTTCGACGAGGCCGCGGTACGGCGGGTCGGCAGGATGAAGGGACGGGAGCAGGGCAAACCGTTGCTGGTGCTGATTGCGGAACCGGCTCAGTTGGAGGGCATCGTGGCGGAAGTGACCGAAGGAGCCGCCGTGTTGATGCAGCGGTTTTGGCCCGGCCCTCTGACCATCGTCTTCCCTGCCGCGCCGGATTTGCCTGAAGCCCTGACCCTCGGAACCGGGACCGTGGGGGTGCGGCAACCCGCGTACCCCGCGTTGGTCGCGCTGCTGCGTCAGACCGGCCCCCTGACCGGGACCAGCGCCAACCGATCGGGTGAGCCGCCGGCGCAGACTGCCGAGGAGGTGCAGGCGGCGTTGGGCTCGGAAGTGGAGATGATTCTTGATGGGGGCCCGACGGCAGGGGGGCTGCCGTCGACGATCGTGCAGACGGTCGGTTCGATCCGCCTGCTTCGCGAGGGGCCGATCGCCCGCGAGCGGATTGCCGCGGCGCTTGCTGAGGCAGGGTTGGTGCTTGCGTCGTAAGAAGCTAGCAATTGCGATTCGGTATAACAGCAGTTCACCGGGAACAGAGGGGGACATGATGAGAGGATGGCGGATGGGAAAGATGTTCGGGGGAATGCTCCTGATCGGGCTGGCCATGATCGGGCTGAGCGGCTGCGATTATTGGCCGCCGGCGCTCCAGGCACAGATTGAACAGTTGCGTGCGGAAGTTCAGACGGCTGCGGCGGAGCGGGCCAAGTTGGAAACCCAGGTGATGGAAACCGCCAAGTTGAAGGATGAACTGCAGCTTCGCGTGGATGAGCTGACGCGGTTGAATCGTGAACTGGCCAGTCGGATCGCCAACCTGGAGCAGAGCCTGTCTGCAGAGAAGGCCAAAACTGCCAAGCCGTCCGCCAAAGCGGCGCCGGCCAAAGCTTCCGGTAAAGCTGCCGGGAAACCATCGGGTAAAGCGCCGGCGAAGAAGCCTGCCAAGGGGTCGGCCAAAAGATAGCTCGGTAGTCGGACCGATGGGCGTTAGGAAGACGAGGACGTTGTGGATGGCGTCGAGGGAGGGGCGGGGGTTGAAGCCGGCGTCGTTCCCGTCGGTGAAGAACTAGTCCCCGTGTCGGTGTTCGAACTCGTTCCGGTTTGAGCCGGTGCGGGGGGCGTTGCCGTCGTTCCCGCTTCCTTCTTGGCCGTCTCCGTCTGGCCGTTCGTCGGTTTGCCAGTTGCCTCGGATTGTCCCGGCGGCTTCATCTTGTCCGAATAATCGGTGATGTACCACCCGCTTCCTTTGAACATGATGGCCGGGGCCGAGATGATTTTGCTCACGGCCTGACCGCAGCGGGCGCAACTCGCAACCGGCGGATCACTCATCTTCTGTTTGACTTCAAACCGATGCTCGCAGCTTGCACAGACATATTCGTAAATCGGCACAGTATCCCTCGCCTGGTTCTATCGATTCCGGTCGGTCGTTTGATTGGGTAATAGCACCGCTTTCTCCAAAGTCAAGCATCCCTGTTGCATTAGGTGAGTTTGTTCAGTGCCTTTTCCATTCGGTCCAGCCCGCGGACGATGGCTTCCATGTTGGTCGCATAGGAGAGGCGGATGTGGTCCGGGCTGCCGAAGGGTTCGCCTGGCACCACGGCGACTTGCGCCTCTTTAAGCAGATACGCGGCCAGGTCCGTGGGGGACGTGATCGACCCGGTGGCGTGACGGCGGTTCAGCAGGCCGGTCACATTCGGGAAGGCATAGAACGCGCCCGAGGGCATGCGGCAATTGACGCCCGGCAGTTTGTTGAGGCGCTCCACCATCGTGCGGCGGCGACGATCGAATTCCTTCACCATCTGCTGGGGGAACGCATCGCCTCCCCGTAGGGCCGCCACCGCGGCTTTCTGAGAGATGGACGTGGGGTTCGACGTGCTTTGGCTCTGGATGTCGGCCATGGCGGTGATCACGTTCTTGGGCCCTGCTGCGTAGCCGATGCGCCAGCCGGTCATGGCATAAGCCTTGGAGACCCCGTTGACCACCACCGTACGCGCAGCCACGTCGGCTCCCAGTGTGGCGATGCTGATGTGCCGAGCCCCGTCGTAGAGAATCTTCTCGTAGATTTCATCCGAAACGATCAGGAGGTCTCGTCGGAGCGCCACCTCGGCAATCCCTTCCAGGGTGGCGAGGTCATAGGTGGCTCCCGTAGGATTGCCGGGGCTATTCACGATGATGGCTTTGGTTTTCGGGGTGACGCAGGCTTCCAGCGCGGCCCGGCTGATCGCGTAGCCCTCCGCTTCGCGTGTCTCCAGGAGGACCGGGGTGGCGTCGTTGAGCAGCACCTGGTCCCGGTAGGACACCCAGAAGGGGGCGGGGATCACGACCTCGTCGCCTGCTTCCAGGAGGGCCTGGGCCAGGTTATAGAGGGTGTGTTTGGCGCCGCAGGAGACGAGGATCTGGGCCTTCTCGTACCGGAGTCCCTGCTCGGCCTGTAGTTTATCGACGATTGCGCTCTTGAGCTCGTCGATGCCGGATGAGGCCGTGTATTTGGTAAAGCCGGACCGGATCGCCGCTTCCGCCGCCTGCTTGATCGGCTCGGGGGTGTCGAAGTCAGGCTCCCCCGAAGCAAAGTCGATCACGTCGATCCCTTGGGCCGCCATGGCCTTGGCCGTGGCGGTGATGCTCAGGGTCGGGGAGGGCACGATCCGGCCCGCGCGGGCAGCCAGTTTCATTGGATGGGCCTCCGTAGGCGGTGGCGCAGCCGCTCCGCCACCTCAGGGTGGACAAAGTCCTTCAGCGCTCCGCCCAGACTGGCCACCTCCTTGATGATGCTGGAGGTCAGGTAGGAGTATTCTTCGCTCGGCATGAGAAAGACCGTTTCAACCTTGTCGTCGAGTTTTCGATTGATGAGCGCCATTTGGAATTCGTACTCGAAGTCCGAGGTTGCGCGCAGGCCCCGGATCACCGCGTGGGCCTCATGGCGCCTGACGTAGTCCACCAGCAGCCCGTCGAAGGCCTCGACATTCACATGGGCAAAGTCCTTGGTCACCAGTTTCACCATCTCCACCCGCTCCGCCACGTCAAAAATGGGGCGCTTGCTGGGATTGTGGGCCACCGCGACGATGATCCGATCGAAGACCCGAAGGCTCCGGGCGATGATATCGGTATGGCCGTGGGTGATGGGGTCGAATGTGCCGGGATAGACCCCGAGTTTCATGGGGAGGGGGCTCCCTCTGGTTGTTGCCTGAACACCGACAGGGTTGTGTCTCCGTACCGATACTGACGAAGCCTGACGAGGCATCCGACTTGCGACGGGAGCGTCAGTTTGCTGTAGTGCTCTAGAACCACGATGCAGTCGGGCGTCATGATAGCACTCGCGGCGAGCGCTGACAACAGGTCCGTTCCATGCTCCGCCTCGTGATAGGGCGGGTCTGCGAACACAAGGTCATAGGGACGATCTGCCGTGGTCTGCCGTTTGAGAAAGACCTCCGCCGTGCCGGTTCGGACATCGGCCAAGGAAGTCAGGCCGCACAGTTGGAGATTGGCATGCAGGATACGGAGAGAGGCGCGATGTGTTTCCACGAAGGTGGCTTCTTGAGCCCCGCGGCTCAAGGCCTCGATGCCGATGGCGCCGGTACCTGCATACAGGTCCAAAAAACGTGCTCCTTCGATGTGGGGGGCGAGGATCGAAAAGAGCGCTTCCTTCACGCGGTCGGATGTCGGTCGCAGGCCTGGACCTTGCGGTCCACGCAGGTGCCGGCCCTTCTGGGAGCCGGCGATCACGCGCATGGAGCACCAGCGTCGTTGTGCATGGCGCTGACTGTAGCACAGCGATTTTTAGACGGTCAAGGCAAAGGGAGACGATGAGCGCCGGGCTCGACACTTTGACGAGCTTGCGAGTGGGGGCTATAATATGAGCCTTCGAGAATCCAGCCGGCACCAGTTCTGCGTGAGAGGAGTGGTAGCTCCATGCATCGTGAATACACACATGGTACAGGAAGAGTCGGGGACGGATGGCGCACGCGAAACTTGTGGGTGCGTCGCATCTATGCGGACTGAACTGACCGGATGGGGCTTAGCGGACAGTTGCCGGTTCCAGTTCTGGTGTAGCCAGGCTCTTCCGTCGGTTGTTGGAAATCGTTCGGTCGATGATGGAACCGCAGTTGATGCACTTCCAGGCATGGAAGATGATGAAGAAGTCTGAAAACCGCTCCAGCATCATCAGGCCGTTACATTTCGGACATTCCATATGGTCCCCTCCTTGTGTCGTGATTGACACTCTGGTAATGGCATAGCAAATATTGGTCCATGAACGTCATTTAAGTAATATCAATGGGTTGCGGAAATATGGGTTGTTCAATCGATTGACAGTGTCAGACAAAAAGTGTCACTTTTGAGTGATTTCTACTAAGGAGAGTGGGGTGTCTGCGATAAGCAGGGGAGGCGGAATCAGCCGGTGGCCCGAGAGCGAACGCCCACGCGAACGGCTCATTCGGGAGGGATCGGAGTCCCTGACTGATGCCCAGTTGCTGGCGATCCTTTTGCGGGTGGGACGCCCGGATTCATCGGCGGTAGAAGTTGCCATGGAACTTCTTGCCCAGTTGGAGGGGCTGCAAGGACTGTCCAACCGTGGGCTGGATGAATTGTGCCAGGTGCCCGGCATTGGGCCGGCCAAGGCGGCGCAACTGAAAGCAGCCATCGAACTGGGCAAACGGGTCTTGACCGCGCCGCTGGCGACGGGGACGCGCATCGGCTCCAGTCTCGATCTATTCCGTCATTATCATCCTCGCCTGCGCGACCTGCGCTACGAAGTCTTCGTCATCGTCCTGCTGGATGCGAAACACCACGTTATCCGGGATGCGACCGTCTCCAAGGGCAGCCTCACCCTCAGCATTGTCCATCCCCGCGACGTCTTCAATCTGGCCGTTCGCGAGTCGGCCGCCGCCGTCATTTTTCTGCATAACCATCCGAGCGGCGATCCCCAGCCCAGTGCGGAGGACCGCACCTTGACCGCGCGCTTGGTCTCAGCCGGAGAAGTGTTGGGCATCCGGGTGCTGGATCATCTCGTCGTCGGCGATGGCCGCTACGTCAGTTTTGCCGACCAGGGCTGGCTTGCGGCTCAACCGGACCATGCCGACAGACCGGCTGATGCGAAAGGAGAACGGGCGCGCCGACGACCGGTACGAAGGACTGAAGAAATCGGACGCGATCCGTCGAAGTCCGGTAGGGCGCAGACCTGATTTGCTCCACCTGATGAGGATTTGCTATAAGCACAGCGGCTGCAAGCTGCGGCCAACCGCCTGGCCCGAGGAAGAGACGAATAACCGTGCACGGGTGATTCCGTCTGTTTGCGGGTGGAAAATGTCCAAGCGATCCTCATCGCGTAGCGGCTCTCTGCCGATCTGTCTTGTTCCCTTCCTTGCGCTGGCCCTGCTCGGCCTTGGCGGGGAGATTCCGCCGGCCTACTCACAAGACACTCGTGTTGTTTTGGAGCCCGATACGCGCTCGATGTCGCCGCTTGGGAAAGGCGTGTTTCTGGTTGCCAGTCCCATCCTGATGGACCCGAACTTCCGTGAGGCCGTGATCCTGATTTGCGAGTACGGTCCGGAAGGGACGCTCGGCGTCATTGTGAATCGGCCGACCGACCTGCCCCTTTCCGAAGCCCTGCCGACCCTGGCCGTCCTCAAGGGCACCTCCTATGTGTTGTTTGCCGGAGGGCCGGTCCAGCCGGGTGGGATTCTCATGCTGTTTCGTGTCGGCGCGACGTCGGCCGATCTGCGGCCGGTGATGGACGGCATCTACCTCGGCGGAGACCTCCATACGCTCGAGCGTGTCATCACGCAGCCCCAGCCGACCGAAACCTTCCGGGCCTTCGCGGGCTATGCCGGCTGGGCGCCGGGCCAACTCGAAATGGAAATGGCTACGGGGTCTTGGGTAACGGTACCGGCAGATTCGGCGAGCATCTTCGATAAGGACCCGGCCGATCTCTGGTCGGATCTGCTGGAACGGTTGCAGGCCCCGGGCGTCGTTCGTTCGCACGAGAGTCCTGACGAGTCGGGGTCGCAAGGCTCAGAGTCCCATTCCTCCGGAATCGTGTTGCGGGGGCCATGGGAATAGGGGGGCGCGATGAAGCAACCCAGGACCGACATGATCCGCAATGTTGCCGTCGTTTCTTACACCGGAGCGGGAAAAACCACGTTGGTGGAGGCGCTTCTCTATACGGCCGGGGCGATCCCCGTGATGGGGGCCGTGGCGGCAGGGACCACGGCCTCCGATTTCGAGCCCGAGGAGATTCACCACAAGATATCGGTCAGTGCTTCCGTCCTGCATTTTGATTGGAAGGGCGTCACCTTCAATCTGATCGATACGCCGGGCGCTCTCAGCTTTCTCGGAGAGGCCAGGGAGTCGCTGCGTGCCGTCGATGGGGTCTTGATTGTTGTGGGAGCGTCGGTCGGAGTCAGGACGGAGCTTGAGAAAATTTGGCTGGCGATCAACGAATGGGACCTGCCCTGTCTTCTCTTCGTGAATGAACTGGACAAGGAACGGACGGCCTGGGAGCCGGTCCTGCGGGAGTGTGAAAAAGTCCTCGAATGCAAGGGGCTCCCCATCGCGTTGCCGATCGGGGCGGAGTCGAATCTGGAGGGGGTGGTGGACTTGGTCGGTGGCGTCGCGTACCGCGCCGCTAAGGACAGCGCCAAGGCGCAGCAGGTTGCTATCCCGGATGAGTTGGCCGGCGCGTCGGCGGAAGCACGGAGAATACTGGCGGAAGGAGTCGCTGAAACAGATGACCGGCTCGTCGAGAAATATCTGGCGGAAGGAGATCTGACGACCGATGAGGTTGTCCAAGGTCTGAAAGCCGGCACTGCCGTGCGGAGATTTCTCCCGGTCCTATGCGGGTCTGCCGTCAAGCATGTCGGGGCATCCCTCCTGTTGGATGCCTTGGCGGCCTATCTCCCGTCGCCGGTGGAGGGGGCCTCCCGACGGCCGCTGATCGGCACGCATCCGAAGAGCAGCGAGTCGGTGACGTGCCAGCCCAATCCGTCCGAACCGTTCTCCGGCTACGTGTTCAAAACCGCCATCGACCCCTTCATGGGTCGCATGAGTTACGTGAGGATTCTATCGGGCACGCTTACCGCCGACGCATCAGTCTACAATCCCAACCGGATGGTCAGGGAAAAGGGCGGACACCTCTTTTACCTGTTCGGTAAAAAATACTTGCAGGTGCCGACCCTCGGCGCCGGGGACATCGCTGCGGTCGGGAAGCTCAAGGACACGCAGACGGGGGATACGTTGTGTGACGAGCACCACCCGATCCTCTATCCCCGGCTTCAGCCAACCCGTCCGGTGCTGTCTTTTGCGCTTGAGCCCAAGTCCAAAGCCGACATCGAAAAGGTGAGCCTGGGGCTACACAAGCTGGTGGAAGAGGACCCGACGCTGGAATTCGTCCGAAACCACGAGACCAAGGAAATGATTCTGAGCGGCATGGGCCAGTTGCACGTGGACGTGGCCTTCGAGAAGCTGCGCCGCAAATATGGGGTCGAGGTGAACATTCACACTCCGAAAGTCCCCCATAAAGAAACCATACGAAAGACGGCGCAAGCGCAGGGGAAATACAAAAAACAGACTGGTGGGCATGGCCAGTATGGAGACTGTTGGCTGCAGCTTGATCCCTTGCCCAGGGGAAATGGATTCGAGTTTGAAAACAAGATCGTCGGCGGGGCCATCCCGCGCAACTTCATCCCGGCGGTGGAAAAGGGAGTCGTGGAGGCTCTGCAGGAGGGAGTCCTAGCCGGGTTTCCAGTTGTGGATATCCGGGTCTCCGTGTATGACGGGTCCTACCACACGGTGGATTCTTCCGAAATGTCCTTTAAAATCGCAGCGTCGATGGGGTTTAAAAAGGCCATGGAATCAGCCCAGCCGGTCCTTCTGGAGCCGATCATGACGGTTGAAGTGGTGACGCCGGATGATGCCGTGGGGGCGGTGATCGGGGATCTCAATGCCAGGCGCGGGCGCATTCTCGGAGTGACCGCGAAGGGGGCTGCGGAGTCCATTAAGGCGGTGGTGCCGTTGGTGGAGATGCTGAAGTACACGCCCACCTTAAATTCGATCACCGGCGGGCGGGGGAGCTATGCGATGGAGTTCCACGCCTACGAAAGTCCCGCGCGACCAGGCCCAGCGCATCATTGACGAGCACAAGGCTGCCAAACAGGCGGTCTCCTAGTAGCCCGCAAGGTGACCCATAGATCGAGTGTGGTAGCGTATGGCCGCCTATCAAATGGTGAAAAATGATCTTTGTGGAAGAAGTAATTGCCAGGGAACAATGTCGCGGGTAGTCCCCAGCCAGGTAGTCACGTACATTGAGGGTGCCTTTGCCGAAATTAAGCGACGCCCTCCTAATAAACCTTTGACCCTACACATTGACAAGGTCGCGGCCGCCAGACTGAATGGCCTGGTCGAATTGATCCGTCAGATCCCTCAAGAGCTCATTCTTCTATCTGGTGACGACTATAGTGATTTTATTGCCAACCTTGGCGCTATCGAGGTCACGCTTGCCCGTTGGCAGAATGTAGATAACTCTATCGCGCTTGCGTCGCTCACGAGATTACCGGATGGCCTTTCACCTGTCCAAATCCTTCATTCCCTCTTGGGGAAATGCCCAGATGCCTATCCGTCTCCTGAAACGGCAGAGCTTCGCTGGATAGACGATGTAGGTCTCCGACAAAATTTGAGGCTGGACATTAGTTCCGTTAACAAGGCTCTTGCAGAGGGAGAGTGGAAAGCAGCAACAGTCCTTGCTGGTGCAGTTGTGGAGGCCTTATTGCTCTGGAGATTTCAACGTGCGGATGGTGCGAAATTGCAATGTACGATTGATACACTGAAGACTGAGGGCTCTATCGGAAACAAGATCTCCAAAGACCCAAGATGGTGGCATCTGCCGGACTTTATCGTGGTCGCAGCGGCACTAAGCATTATAACTCCTGAGACGAAGGCACAGGCTGAATTAGGCAAGGAATTTAGGAACCTGATTCACCCCGGCAAAGAGCAACGAGATAGTCTCCGATGTGATAGAGCCACCGCACTATCCGCAGTCGCCGGAATGGAACATGTCATCCGTGACCTCAAGGAGGGGGAGAAGGGGGCAGGAGGAGCTAGCTATGGACGTGTTGTCGTATAAAGGATTTGAGATTCAAGCCGTCCCACTTCAGTCGCCTGACTCTGGGAAATGGCGAATCAATATCCAGATCGTTCGGCACAACGCAGATGGGGTGAAGTCGGGAAACTTTAGTGCGGGAGACAGCTACCTGACACGAGAAGAAGCAGTCAAACACTGTTTTCAATTCGGTAAGCAGATAATCGATGGTCAGTCTCCCACTTGTTCCGTTGCTGACCTTTAGTCATCGGGAGTGTCGGAGGAAAGGAGTCGGAAATCATTTCTGAATGAAAGCGTATAATCGTGCTGCGCGGTGCAAAATGACTCCCGACCATTTTATGTGATCTCCTATCCTCTCCATTGTGGACTGGATAAAAGGAGGTCATTGTATGCAAGACAAGAAGCGCTGGACTCGTGATCAAAAAATTGCAGTTGCAAAGATCTGCGCTTATGTCTTTGTCGGTCTGGCGGGTATCGTCGTCACCGCAATCATAAAACTCGCTCCCACACATGATCAAACAGCCCTTCTTGCTGTGAGACCCACGGCGTTCATTCCATACTCTCCCGACTCACCGGAAGTCCCCGGTCAAAGAAAGGCGCAAATGGTAGCAGAGTTGAAATTGTTGGAGAAAAGACTGGCAAATAACATTCACGTTATTTTTGACATAGATGATGGGGCTGGTCGAAGAGTCAGATCAGATGAATGGTCAGTAGTGTCCGACAGATTTCAGAACAAATTCAGTTGGTTTGTGTCTGAGTCCGTGTGCTCGAACGGTGCGAGATCGGTAAGGAGTTGAATCAGCGGCACATTCTCGAACGGTGTGACGCTCAAGATCTGTAACATGGCG
>JACQCB010000056.1 GCA_016201805.1 Nitrospirota bacterium
TCCGATGACGATCGTGCCGATTCTGGGCGCGACGCTGTGGACGGGCTTCCACCTCATGGGCATGCCGCAGGCGCCGACCCTGAGCTGGAGCAATCTGAGCTTCACGGCCATCTACGAACAGATGCGGCCCTACGCCGTTCCCTTTTTGGTCGGAGGCACGGTCCTGAGCCTGTTGGGCGGGATCATCGGCTACCCGGCCGCCTATACTTTGATTTCGAAATACCGCCGCCACAAGCCCCCTGCCGCAGAGAGCCCGTTGCCGCCGGAAACCGGTCTGCGCTAGGATGACGCAGGAGTCCAATCCATGACCATCCAGCCCCCCGATGCCAGCGCACCCTATGACGGATCGGCGTTGATCGCCGACCCGATTCATGAGTACATCTCCTTCACCGTTCCCTACGCCACCCCCGATCAGTCGGAACGGACCGAAAAGGACCTCATCGATTCGCCCTGGGTCCAGCGGCTACGCTACATCTACCAACTCCAAAGCGCCCGCTGGGTCTATCCCTCGGCGGAGCACAGCCGGTTCCAGCATTCGCTGGGCGTCATGCACGTGGCCGGCCGCTTCGCCCGCCACCTCTACCCGTCGCTGGCCACGGTGGTCCCGGACCTGCCGTCGTTCCATTACATCGAAGAACTGCTCCGCATCACGGCCCTGGTGCACGACATCGGCCATGGCCCCTTCTGCCACTTTTTCGACGAAAACTTCCTGGAGCAGTTCGATCTGACTCACGAACGCATCGGACAAGTCATCATCCGGGAACACCTGGGCAAGATCATCCGCAAAATCCGTCGCAGCCCGAGCGGTCCGTTCCTGCCGGGGGAACAGCTCGACCCGAATCACATCGCGTTCCTGATCCTGAAGGACCCGGACAAGGACAGTTCGATCTATCCCAAGTGGCTGACCTTCCTGCAGCCGGTCATCGGCGGCATCTACACGGCCGACAACCTGGACTACGTGCTGCGGGATTCCTACATGTGCGGGGTGGCGGTCGGTCCCGTCGACCTCACGCGCCTCATCCACTACACCCTGATCACGCCGAAAGGGCTCACGATCCACCGGACCGGCCTGCCCGCGCTGCAGATGTTCCTGACCACCCGGCTCTACCTCTACTCCAACGTCTACTACCACCGGACGACGAGGGCCATCGACATCCATCTGCGGGAAATTTTCCACGACACGATGGCCTATCTCTTTCCGCACAATCCGCTGGACCGGATGGACGCCTACCTGCACCTCACCGACTGGTTCCTAATGGAGACGGTCCGGCAATGGCCGACCGACAAAAGCAAAAAGAAGCGGGCGCTCGGAGCGGAGTGGGCGCGCATTCTCGGAAGGGACGTGAAGTGGAAGATGGCCTACAACGCGGTCTTGCCGACACGAGGGGATGAGCGCGGACGTACCTTCATGGACCGGCAGACGATCGAAGACCGCATCCGGCAGGCCTTGCCCGCACAGCTCAAGCAACTGGACTTCCGGGTGGACATGGCCAATCAGGACCCCCGCCCCATCAACCTGCTCAACATGGGGGAATTCCAGATCTACGTCTACGATCCCGCTACACAGACGGTCTCGAAAGAGGTCTTGAAGGAGTTCTTCGAATACCTGCCGGCGAGGATCGTCCAGTTCCGGATCTTTGCCAAGGACCACGCCGCCGATGCTCATCTGGCCCGCGCGGCCGAGAAGGTCCTAGGCTCGGACGGCCACAGCATCAAGACCAACGTCTGATTCGGACAGGACCTCGGCATCGCCTGGGAATACCCGCTAGTTCGCGTCCAGACCTTGCGCCCCTTGCCTAAGTTCCGTAACGGGATTTGACGGAACATAATTGGCGTCCTGCTTGGCTTCCCAGACCTCATCGAGCCTGCCGCCGTAACTCCAGCCCCGCAAGTACAGCGCGCCCAGAACCAGCTCCGTTCCCTTCCAGTTATCCGGCTGAACCTCGAACCGAGGCACCGGAACATTCGTCACCCGCCCCACCACGGTGAGTCGCGCCCAATTTTGATAGCCCTTCGGCAGGCCGCTGGGATCCGCCACAATCCAGTAATGGCCGGACTCCGATTCGGTTCGGGACGCATCCCGATGGGGCTCGTAGTCCGCATCCAACGGGCGGTTCTTGACCCACAGCCAGACACGTCCGCTGACCTGCTTCTCCTCGGCAATCACCCCTCCCAACACCACCACCTTCCCTCGGTAGGCAGCGGGACGGCCGGCGAGCGCCATCATGCTGTACGCTGCGAAGGAGTTTGGTCATGCTCAGCTCACATCCCTACTGCGGTTGGAATACCGTGGTTGCTTCCCCTCAAAATTGCTTGGGCGACTTCGGAGTGGCCGAGATATAGCTGGCAGCCTGGCTATCTTC
>JACQCB010000027.1 GCA_016201805.1 Nitrospirota bacterium
CATTGCGGGATTCGCTCTCGGCATCGGGCAACTGCCCGGCCTGACCTGGTCGATTCTGCTCATGACGTTGGCGGTTGCGACGATGGGGTTCGGCAACGGTGTGGTCTTCCAGGTGGTCTCCGATCGGTTCCCGAAACAGATTGGATTGGCGTCCGGCCTGATCGGCGCGGCGGGCAGCTTCGGCGGATTTCTGCTCCCCACCTGGCTGGGGTGGCTCAAGGATGCGACCGGGACATACCAAAGCGGGTTCTTCCTCTTTGCCGGCCTCTCGGTGGCAGCGGCTATGAGCGTTGCCGTGGCGATGCAGCGAAAACGGCTCGCGGCCCAGGGATGTGAGGACGTCGCCGCCACCGTCGATTGACAAGCGAGCAAGAAACGTTTTATATTTTGAACACTTAGAAAACGATCAGGCGTCAGTTTTGCGGGGCGACAATGAGGCCAAAACAAACCATGGCACCAGCTTTCGATTCCATCGACCAAGCCATCAAGGACATTAAGAAGGGGCGCTTTGTGATCCTGGTGGACGATGAAGACCGGGAAAACGAGGGCGACCTCGTGATGGCCGCCGAGAAGGTCACGCCGCAAGCCATTAACTTCATGGCCAAGCATGCGCGTGGGCTGATCTGTCTGGCCTTGACTCCCGATCGCGTGGAAGAGCTGCAGTTGCCGCCGCAGGCGCCTGAAAATACGGCGACGTTCGGGACGGCCTTCACCGTGTCCATCGATGCGCGGAGGGGGATTACCACCGGCATCTCGGCCGCCGATCGGGCAACGACGATCCACACCGCCATCGATCCGAAGAACAAGCCGGCCGATCTGGCCAGACCCGGACACATTTTCCCGCTCAAGGCGCAGAAGGGCGGCGTGCTCAAGCGCGCCGGACAGACCGAGGGGTCGGTGGATTTGGCCAAGCTGGCCGGACTCGATCCCGCCGGGGTCATCTGCGAGATCATGAACGAGGACGGGACGATGGCGCGGGTGCCAGAACTGACGGAGTTTGCGAAGAAGCATCGGTTGAAATTGGTCACGATCAAGGCCCTGATCCAATATCGCATGCATCGGGAGACGTTCATCAAGCGGATCGCGAGCGCCAAGCTCCCGACGGTCTTCGGTGAATTCGAGGCGGTGGTTTTCGAAAACGAGGTGGATGGCGGCACGCACATCGCCCTGGTCAAGGGGCGGGTCGATGACGACCAGCCGACGATGGTGCGGGTCCACTCCGGCTGCCTGACCGCCGATGTCTTCGGGTCATTGCGCTGCGATTGCCGGGACCAGCTGCATCGCGCCATGGAACTCATCCAGAAGGAAGGCCGGGGTGTGCTGCTGTATCTGAACCAGGAAGGGCGCGGCATCGGCCTGTTGAACAAGATCAGAGCCTATCGTCTCCAGGACGAAGGCAGCGACACGGTCGAGGCGAATCTTCAGTTGGGCTTCAAGCCGGACCTGCGCGACTACGGGATCGGCGCCCAGGTTCTCGTGAATCTCGGGCTCCGCAACATCCGCCTGATCACCAACAACCCGCGCAAGATCGTCGGCATCGAGGGCTACGGCCTCCAAGTCGTGGAACGCGTGCCCATCGAAATCGCTCCGCGTGCCGCGAACGAGCGGTACCTGCGCACGAAAAAGACCAAGCTGGGACACCTCCTCAACAAAGTCTGACGGCCTGTTGCCGTGGCCCCAACGGGGCTCTTGCCACCCTTCGGGGGAACCTGCTAAGGTGCGGCGGGCTCGTTTCTTTTTCCTCATCGACTGCCGAGCGCAAGCGCATGATGCGCAGCTGTTGTTGTGTGCTCGACGCGACAGGGGTGTGTATCCGTAAGCCACAGGGCCTGGGCAGACATGGCAACGATTGAAGGCACCCTCGATGCATCGGGACTCCGTTTCGGCATCGTGGTCAGCAAGTTCAACGAGTTTGTGACCGAGCGGCTGCTCGCAGGTGCGCTCGAGGTACTGCACAAGGCCGGGGCCGAGAGCGAGACCATCGAAATCGCGAAGGTGCCCGGCGCATTCGAGATTCCCCTCATCGCACGAGGCATGGCCCGTTCCCGCCGTTTCGACGCGGTGATTTGTCTGGGCGCGGTCATCCGAGGCGAGACGCCGCATTTCGAATACATCAGCGCAGAAGCCAGCCGGGGCATCGCGCAAGCGTCGTGGGAGTCGGATCTTCCCGTGATTTTCGGCGTTCTGACTACCGACACCGTCGAGCAGGCGATGGAGCGGGCCGGGGCGCTCGATCGCAACCGGGGCGCCGAGGCCGCCCGTACGGCCATCGAGATGGCGACGCTCATGAAGAAGATGCAACCTCGCAGGCATAAGATGAGCAGTCGCAAGCTGACAAGGAGAAGTACGCTGAACCGGAGCAAGCGAAAGCGATGACCCTCGACCGGGCAGCATCTTAAGTATGGGGACTCGGCGACAAGCCCGCGAACGCGCGTTGCAGATCCTCTTTCAGTGGGACATCCACGGCAAGGCCGGGGATTGGCTGGAAGACTTCTGGGTCCAGCATCCGACGGCGGAGCCCGTCAAGACGTTTGCGGAGCAACTCGTCGAGGGCGTGCGGGCCCACAAGTCCGAGATCGACAAACTGATCGGCGTCCATGCGACGAACTGGAAGGTCAGCCGCATGCCGATCGTGGATCGCAACATCATCCGGGCGGCGTTGTACGAACTGCTTTTTCTGCCGGACGTGCCGGCGAAGGTCACGGTCAACGAGGCCATCGAGCTGGCCAAGCGGTTTGCCGACGATGAGACGAAGAAGTTTGTGAACGGGATCTTGGACCAGGTGCTCAAGTCGGACCCGAGGCTTGAAGTCAAACGCGTGGAGCTTGACCGTGATGCGGCAGTCGTGAAGCGTGAAGC
>JACQCB010000008.1 GCA_016201805.1 Nitrospirota bacterium
CCGATGGGGCTCGTAGTCCGCATCCAACGGGCGGTTCTTGACCCACAGCCAGACACGTCCGCTGACCTGCTTCTCCTCGGCAATCACCCCTCCCAACACCACCACCTTCCCTCGGTAGGCAGCGGGACGGCCGGCGAGCGCCGTCAAGGTCACACTAGGCTCCGCCTGCTCGACGAACTTGCGGGGGACTGTATCCGTCCAGGCGCAGCCTCCCGACAAGAAAAGAACGACGGCCGCGACCATACGCCAACAAACGTTGACGGACGGTTTTGCGACATCATGTTGCGTACTGCAAAGAAATTTGGTCATGCTCGGCTCACACCCCTACTGCGGTTGGACTACCCTGGTTGCGCTCACTCAAAATTGCTTGGGCGACTTCGGAGTGGCCGAGATATAGCTGGCAGCCTGGTTATCTTCCCAGACGTCCTCGCGCTGGCCATAGCCACCCCAGTTACTGCCCCAGCCACGCAGATAGAGCGCGGCCAGGACCGGCTCTCCGCTCACAGCTTGTGCAGGCTTTTCGTTGGATACCAGACCGACCACCGTCATCCTGGCCCAATCCCGGTATGTCTGGGAGAGGCCTTGAGGATTGACCATCACCCAATAGTACCCTGCCTCGGAATCATCGATGGACATAGGGATATGCGGCACGTAGTCATGATCCAGCGGTCGGTTTTTCACCTTGAGCCAGATGTGCCCCCCCTCCTCTTTCTTGTCCACGATCACACCGCCGAGAATCACAATCTTGCCCGTATAGGCCTGGGGGCTGGCCTTCAGCTTCGACAAGGTCACGCCGGGCGCCGCCTGTTGGGTAAACTTGCTCGGGATCGTCGCCGCACAGGCGGAGAGCCCACCGACTGCGAGCAATCCGGCCAGGACAGCCGCCCCTCGTACAAGCATGCACTGCGTCCGCCGCTGCCGAAGCATTCTGTCTGCGCTGATCATTGTCTCTGACTCCTTCAGTAACGGTCTGTTTCAAGATGAACCGCCGAGCCGGCAAGCCGGATGGTTAACGAGACGCCGCGAGCCCATCGAGGGAAAGCCTGGTCAAGGCATAGGGATTCACCCTGGCGCCGTTGAGGCGAACGCCCCAGTGCAGATGCGGCCCGGTGGCGCGACCGGACGCCCCCACCCTGCCGATCACCTGCCCGCGCTTGACCGTCGCTCCGTCCTCCACCGCGATCTCGGAGAGGTGAAAGTACATGGAGTACAGCCCCTGCCCGTGGTCCAGAAAAACCCCCTTGCCGGAAAAAAAATGGTCCACGGTCAAGCGAGCGATGCCGTCGTTCATCGCCACGACCTCAGCCCCCAAGGGAGCGGCAATGTCTTCTCCATTGTGGGGGTTTCTCGACTGGCCGTTGATGACCCGCACACGGCCGAACGCGCCGCTGACGGCTCCGCTCACCGGCTCGATGAACCGTCCTTCCCACAACCGTTGTTTGGACTCCGCCTCCAACATGGACTTCACTTGTTCCTGCTCCGACTTCACTCGCAGCAAGCTCTCTTCGTCCAGATCAACTTTGTCCTTGGGCAACGTCAGATGCTGCACGGGATACTTTTCCTTGATGACCAGCACGTTATAACTCAGATGATGAGGCCCGTCCGGTCCGGTCACCTCCACCGCGAGTTCATGCGTACCGGGAGCATCCTGCATGTCGATGCCCAGCAGCCCGACGTAGCCGGACCGGTCCTGAAAAAATGGAATGCGGCGGCCCAGAAAACGCCCGCTGACCTCGGGGTCCGGCCCCTTGGCCGGCACCGTCACCACCAAGACCTGCCCCTGCTTGCCGCTGAACTGCCCGGCAGTCCCGCGGAGATCGTGCGAAGAGCCGGGCACCAAATCAACCGGAAACACGCTGGTCAAGAGCACGACGGCAAAGATCGCCCGCAGGTCCGAGCGGCCCGTCCTCTTTCCCGTTCGATCGGCACCCATGCTCGTCATCGGTAGAATCGAAGCCCCGTGACTTGTGCGACGAGTTCTTCCACCCGTCGGTTGACCGCGCTGAACGGGTCCATGCAGAGGATGGTCTCCTCCCAGTACCCGTTGAGCTTCAGGTAGGTCCAGTCCACCGTATAGGAGCGGTTCTTGGCCCGCGCAAAGCGGATGAAGTCGCCCCGGACTTTGGCCCGCGTCGTCTGCGGCGGGATCGACATGGCACGCTGCACCGCCTCCTCATCGACGACCCGCTCGGTCAGACCGCGCGATTCCAGCAA
>JACQCB010000009.1 GCA_016201805.1 Nitrospirota bacterium
AATGAAGCTCCCCGCAGCAAGCTGCGGGGTATCACAGAACTAAAACAGTCGGAGTTGTCGAAGATCTTCGCGAGGCTGCCCTTGTCGCTGCACATACCGTTCTACGGTCTGCCAGTTCGCTCGCTCCCCCACCGTCGCCACATAATACCCGTCGGTCCAAAATTCCCCGCCCCACAGCACCCGTTTGACAGCAGGCTTCCGCCGAAAGATCTCCCGTGCCGTGATACTCTTGAAAATCTGCACAATCCGTCCCGGAGCCATTTTCGGATGGGCACTGCAGAGCAGATGGATATGATTTTTGTCCGTGCCAATCGCTTCCATCTCGATCGGAAACCGTTCCGCAATCTCCGCAGCCGTCTCCTGGATGATCGTCGTCACCGCCTCGTCCAGCAACGCCTTGCGGTATTTCACCGGAAACACAATGTGGTAGTGGATCTGCCACGCACAGTGCGCTCCCTTCCTGACCGCATCGCCCCTCGGGTCCTCCATGCTTCCGAGGATACCAGAGAAGCTTATCCCCGTAGCAAGCTACGGGGAATCACAAGTTCTCGTTCGCAAGCACCGACATATTCCTACACGCGACCAATACAGACGCGAGGGGAAATACAGCCCTGGAGTCTTTGAAAGACACTTTGGACCATGGTCTATAATCCCAAGCAAGTTTCGGAACTTTGCTTGTGACAAAGCAGAATGGGCAGATGTATTGGCATTGCTACCGGCAACTGTTCCTAAGCGTACAATGGGAGGTAGCTCGAACACAGTCGATGGTAGTCTGGCGCAGACAGCTTCTTCGGCCATGGTCTCCCGACATCGATACACGAAACTGGAAGATCGCCCCACCTACGGAAACCCAATTGATTTTCGAGGCCTACGACACGAGCCTGTGAACGAAGACGGAGTCGTTTTCTTATTCGGGATGGTCGCCAAAGAACTTGGGTACATGGTAGAGGCTGTCCAGGCAGGATTTCCCGATTGCGAAGCAAAGCGCCAGATCGATGCTGGCAAATGGCAAAGGGTCCGGATCGAATTTGAGTTCGAAAGCAGGAACTTTCGTGATCACGGACATCCCGCTGATGGTTGCGATCTAATCGTTTGTTGGCGTCACAACTGGCCCGACTGCCCGGCACACCTTGAAGTTGTCGAATTAGCTAGTGTGATCAAGTCGTTGGCGAAATCCGAGGATTGATGAATCCCTTCTCTCTGAGCATGGCCTGGCGGGAGACGCGCGCGGCGTCGTGGGATTGGACGGTATTCGCGGTCGATGAGAAGTGTGGTAGCATGGGTGCGCCGGGGAGGGCTCTATGAATGAGTTGATCTTCGTCGTCGAGGAGGCTCCAGAAGGTGGATTCACGGCCCGCGCGCTCGGTGAATCCATTTTTACAGAAGCCGACACACTGAACGACCTTCATGCCAAGATTCGGGATGCGGTGCAGAAATTCGGATACCGAGTCACCCGGCAAACCGGCAGCCACCTCCGCCTCACCACCTCCGAACACGGCGAGCATCACCTGACGATCCCTCCACGATCCCCTTTGGATCGGAACCCTCTCCAACATCCTCGCAGATGTTGTCGCACATTTAGAGCTGAGCCGGGACGAAGTGATCCGTCGGCTCTTCGAGTAATACTAAGACCCTGTCATCGGAGCTAACCGGCTCATGAGTCTCTTTCCCCTTCGCATGGCCTGGCGGGAAACCCGCGCGGCTTGGCGTCATTTCCTCTATTTTTTTATCTGCATTGCGTTGGGGGTGGGCGCGCTAGTAGGCGTGGCCTTGTTCGCGGTCAACGTGGAACGGGCTGTCACCACGGAGGCGCGGGGACTCATGGCCGGGGATATGGAAGTTCGGCTGACCAGACGTTTAAGCCAAGCAGGGGAGTCGGTCCTCAAATCTCTTGCGGACCGGGGAATCGAATCCACTCATGTCAGTGAGCTTGTGGCAATGGCGGCTTCGGCAAGCGAGGGGCCAAGCCGGCCGACGCAGCTTGTCGAGTTGAAAACGGTTGAGGCCAGCTATCCATTTTACGGCCGGCTGAAAGCCGAGCCTGACCAGCCGCTCGCCGAACTACTCTCGCCACCGACACCTGTCTGTCAGGCGCTGAGCCCTTCGGATCTTTCGCCTCACGCTTCACGTTTCACGCCTCACGCCTCTTGTTATGGCGCCGTTGTCCAGGAATCGCTCTTGATCCGCATGGGTCTGAAGGTCGGCGATCGGCTCAAGATCGGGGAGGCCCTCTTCACGATCACCGGCATCCTGCGCAAGGAATCGGACCGGGTAGCCGGCGCCTTCAGCCTGGGACCCCGCGTGATGATCTCCCGCGAAGGCTTGACCGCCGCGGACCTCATCAAACCTGGCAGCCGCGTGAGGGAACGGTATCTCTTGAAAGTGCCTCAGGCTATACAGATCGATCCCGTGCTCTATGAACTTCGCGGCCGCCTCGCCAGGGATGCAGCCCGCGTGATCCATTACAAAGATGCACAGCCGCAGCTCAGGCGGTTTTTGGATCAACTGACGCGCTACCTCGGCCTGATCGGCCTGACCGCACTCTTCGTCGGCGGCATCGGCGTGGCCAGCACGGTCCAGGCCTTCCTGCGAGAAAAATTGAACACCATCGCGATCCTCAAGACACTGGGGGCCGATTCCGG
This sequence comes from Nitrospirota bacterium, assembly GCA_016201805.1. Classification (GTDB taxonomy): domain Bacteria; phylum Nitrospirota; class Nitrospiria; order Nitrospirales; family Nitrospiraceae; genus SCVQ01. The sequence continues at coordinate 2,643 of JACQCB010000009.1, forward strand.
GACGATCGTCCGCACCTATCTCATCCAGGCTCTGCTGCTCGGCGTCATCGGAAGCCTGGCCGGCGGCGTGCTGGGGATCGGCTTGCAAGGCGCACTGCCGACGCTCCTGACCAATCTGCTTCCGTTGGATGCGATTGACCTGAACACAGGCCTCTCTGTTTCGTCCGTCTTGCCGATCCTGAAGGGGCTGTCGATGGGAATCCTGACGACGCTGCTCTTTACCGTCTGGCCCTTGTTGGGCATCCGCGACATCAGGCCCGCGCTGATTTTTCGGCGTGACGTGGCTGGAGCCGGCGTCTTGCAGGATGCCGGCACCGCTCCCCCACAAGCCGGACGTTGGCTGGAGTGGCACAAGTTGAAGGACACAGTCCTCTGTGCTCAATGGCTCAAAGAGCACCTGCTGACGCAACGCTCGCTGATCGCCTTCGGGACCACCGCCAGCCTGGCGATCCTGTCCATTTGGCAAGCCGGTTCATGGAGAATCGGCCTGATTTTCATCGGCGCCTTGGTGGTCGCAGTGACTCTTCTCCTGCTTACCGCGCTGGGATTAATTCGGACGCTGCGCTTGCTTCCGAGCCCTCACTCGCTGGCGATTCGCCATGCGATCGGCAACCTGCACCGGCCCGGCAGTCAGGCCGCCGGCGTCATGGTCTCGATCGGCATCGGCGTCATGGTCATCGTGGCGGTCTCGCTTCTGGAACGGTCGCTTGTGGACCAGATCGGCGAGAGCCGGCCCGTTGACGCCCCGACCTTCTTCTTCATCGACATCCAGCCGGACCAGAAGGACGGTCTCTTGCATCTGATTCGCAACCGGATGCCGGACGCCGTCCCCGAAACCACGCCGCTGGTCCGCTCACGCCTTGCTACACTCAACGGCAAGCCGGTCGAGGTCGAAGAATTCGCCGGCGAACAAGAGAAACGGGACGGGGAGGAGAAGAATGGACGAGAGAGCAGACAGGGGTGGTACCGCGCACGCGAATATGTCCTGACCTTCCTGCAAGACCTGCCGAAGGACAATGTCATCGTCAAGGGAGCCTGGTGGGACTCCACCCATCCCAGCGTCAAGCCGCTGGTGTCGATCGAGGAGGATGCGGCCAGAAACCTGGGCCTGGACCTGGGCTCCACCATCGAGTTTGACATCCAGGGTGCGACGGTCTCAGCCGAAGTGAGCAGTATCCGCAAGGTGGAGTGGGGCAACTTCTCCACGAACTTTTACATGATCCTGTCGCCCGGCTCGCTGGAGGGGGCGCCGTTCACCTATGTCGCGACCCTGCGCGTGTCACCGGAAGGGGAAGTCCCGCTGCAACAGGCAGTGGTCGCGGCCTTTCCAAACATCACGGCCATCAACGTCGGCGATGTGATGGAGAGCTTCACTCGCATACTCGAACGCCTCGCACTAGCCATCCGCACGATCGCCCTCTTCTGCGTCCTGACCGGCGGAGTCGTCATGGCCGCGGCTCTGGCGACGACCAGGTATCGACGCCTCTACGAGTCGGTGGTGCTCAAGGCCCTGGGCGCAACCCGAGGCCTCATCGCCCGCTCCTTTGCAGCCGAGTACGCCATCTTGGGCGCGGTGGCCGGGCTCATCGGGACAATCCTGGCCAGCGCCCTGTCCTGGGCCATCATGCATTTCATCCTGGACCTCCACTGGACGCTCCAGCCCGATGCCCTCGCCATCGGCTTTCTGCTGACCGTGGTCCTCACCCTCGCGGTCGGCTTCCTCAGCACCTTTCGTATCCTGGGCCAACCGCCCCTGACGGTGCTCAGGCACGAGTAGCCGGGGGATAGGTGCGAGGCAACCATTCCATCGCCCCTCGCCCCTCGCCCATCATCAATCGGCAATTGCTAAATCCGTCTGACTGAGGCAGGATCACCTCGATGAGCATCAGCCTCAGGATCGATGACCCAGCGCTGCGGACTGCAATTCAAACCCTGTGCACGATGGTGCAAGCCGAGGGTGGGCGAGCGCTTCTCGTCGGCGGCTGCGTGAGGGATGCCGCCTTGGGCCTTCCAGCCAAGGACTTCGACCTCGAAGTCTTTGGGATCGCACCGGCCCAACTTCAACATCTCCTGCGTGAACGATTTCCTCTCGACGTAGTGGGACAGGCCTTCGGAGTCATCAAGCTCCAGGGGCTTCCCGTCGATGTGTCGCTGCCCTGTCGTCGGTCCACGGCCGGACCGGAGCAGAGCGCGCGCGATCTTCTGCCTGATCCCTCCATGACCTTTGAGGACGCGGCGGCAAGACGTGACTTCACCATGAACGCGATCGCGCTCGATCCCCTGACCCATGAGGTGCTCGACCCTTATGGCGGGCTTCGAGACCTGGACGCGCGAATCCTGCGCCACACCTCGGACAAGTTCAGCGAGGACCCGCTCAGGGCCCTGCGCGCCATGCAGTTCGCCGCCCGGTTCGACCTGACCGTCGCCCCGGAGACTGTGTCCCTCTGTCGCACCCTCACGCCGGCTGGACTCCCGCCGGAACGTCTCTTCGAGGAGTGGCGCAAGCTCATACTGAAAGGCCTACGTCCCTCCCGGGGACTGAGCTTTCTCAAGGACTGCGGATGGGTGCAATATTTCCCGGAACTGGTCCCGCTCAGCAACTGCCCACAGGAACCCGACCACCATCCGGAGGGCGACGTCTGGACTCACACGTTGCATTGCATGGATGCCTTCGCCGGCGAGCGGACCGGCGATGATTGGGAAGACCTCGTCGTCGGCTTGGCCGTCCTCTGCCACGACTTCGGCAAGCCGGCAGCAACCAAAGTAGAAAATGGTCGGATCCATTCGAGAGGCCATGAGACGATCAGTGAAGCCTGCACCCGCACCTTCCTCGGCCGCCTCACGAACCAGACCGATCTCGTAGAAGCCGTGGCCCCGCTCGTCCGCGCCCACTTGCGCCCTCAGGCCTTGTTCGAGGCTCAGGCGGGAGACAGCGCTATCCGCCGATTGGCGCGCGAGGTAGAACGGATCGATCGGCTGGTGCGGGTCGCCCGCTACGACCAGATGGGGAGGCCGCCGAAACCCTTCGATGGGTTCCCGGCCGGCCAGTGGCTGCTTGAGAAGAGCCGTGCGCTGGGAGTCGAGCGTGAGGCACCGAAGCCGATCCTCATGGGCCGGCACTTGCTTGAGCTGGGTCTGGCGCCAGGTCCGCGCCTTGGCGAGATACTCAAGACCTGTTACGACGCGCAAATTGACGGGGCCTATGCCACGTTGGAAGAAGGCCTCGCGTATGCCAAGCGTGTCATCGCGCGTAGCGATGCGACTCCATCGTGACCGGAATCTTTCTGGTGCTGCTTATGCCGGCCTTGGACCCCGACCGAGGTAGCGGCTGAGGGTGGCGCTTTCGCGCGAGCGGAAAGTCACGGCGATACGGAGTTGCTCAAGGTACTGATCGAGCGTCTTCCCTCCGAGATCAATCTTCCGCTCGTCGATGAACCGATGCACGTCGCACTCCAGCTCGGATGTCGCCAGGCCGATCATGCCTTCGCACATCCGGCGGAGCCCCTGCTTAGGGAACTGCTTGTCCATACGATCCCAATTTGATTTCACAAAGTTCCAGGCCGGCTCGCGGCCAGAGACGCTCAGCAGCAACAGCCGGACGAGGAAGGGCCCATCCTGCGTACGCATGTCGCCGTTGAGCGTACTGGTCAGAGTCCGTCCCAGCAAGGCCTGTGGCTGGAAGGCCGCCAGGGAATAGAGGTACCGGCGCTCTTCTTGCGGCGTCGATGCCGCCCGGAATCGCTGAAAGAACTCCTCGTATCGCTGTTCA
>JACQCB010000010.1 GCA_016201805.1 Nitrospirota bacterium
CCCCATCGATCACGGTCCGGTCGAACCAGTCCCAGACCAGCCCCAGCCGCTTGATCGGCTCCACGATCAGCTTATCGTACAGTTCATCCACGTAGTACTTGTTCAGCAAGGTTGTATAGACGCCGGGGGCCTTCGCGGCCATGTTGTCCGCCGCTTCGGTCCGGATACTGTAGAGGTAATGGGCCAACCCCCAGCCCAGCAACGCGATGGTGGTGGCCACCACCATGAGCGTCATCACCAGGCCGACCCCGCCGCCATGTTCTTCACCCGCTCCGACGGCGGTCACGACCGGATGGAGAAAATGATGGAACCAGCCCGCCTCGGGCGGCACGCCGAGGAAGCCACCGAGCACGGAGAGCACCGCCAGCACCGCCAGGGGCCAGATCATGACGGGGGGAGACTCATGGACGTGTTCGGCCGTGTGCTGGTCCAGCCGCGACGTCCCGTAAAACGTCAGGTACGTCAGCCGGAACATGTAGAACGCGGTCAGAAAGGCGCCGATCGCCGCCATCGCGTAGAGGGCATACTGGCCATGCACGAAGGCATGGGCCATGATCTCGTCTTTGCTCCAGAACCCGGCCAAGGGAAAGATCCCCGCGATGGCCAGGGTGCCGACAAGGAACAGGGCATGGGTCCAGGGAATCTTGGCCTTGAGCCCGCCCATCTTCATGATGTTCTGCTCGCCGGACAGGGCATGGATCACGGAGCCGGCCGAGAGGAACAGCAAGGCCTTGAAAAACGCGTGGGTCATCAGGTGAAAGACCGCGGCCGTGTAGGCGCCAATCCCGCAGGCCAAGAACATGTACCCGAGCTGGCTCACCGTCGAATAGGCCAAGACCCGCTTGATGTCGGTCTGGACCAGCCCGATGGTGGCCGCAAACAGCGCCGTAAGGCCCCCGACCCAGGCGACCGTGGTCATCGCCACCGGCGCCATGTCGTAGATGACGTGGTTGCGCACGATCATGTAGACCCCGGCCGTCACCATCGTGGCGGCGTGAATCAACGCGCTGACCGGCGTCGGACCCTCCATCGCGTCCGGCAACCAGGTGTAGAGGGGAATCTGCGCGGACTTGCCCACCGCCCCGACCAGCAGGCAAAGCGCGATGGCCGTCGCCATCCCGGTCGAGAGCTGGCCCGCCTGGGCGAAGACCTGCGTATAGTCCAATGTCCTGAAATTCACGAACACCAGGAAGATGGCCAACAGGAACCCGGCATCGCCGATCCGGTTCACCACGAAGGCCTTGGTGGCGGCCTTGGCGGCCGAGACCTTGTCGAAATAATAGCCGATCAGCAAATAGGAACAGAGGCCCACGCCCTCCCATCCGATGAAGAGCACCAGGTAATTGTTCCCCATCACCAACAGGAGCATGGAGACCATGAAGAGGTTCATGTAGGTGAAGAAGCGCGTGAAGCCCTCTTCGCCGTGCATGTACCCGACCGAGTACAGATGGATCAGGAACCCGACGCCCGTGACCACCAGCAACATAACGCAGGTGAGGGGGTCGATGAGAAATCCCAGGTTGACCGTGAGGTCGCCGCCGAAGATCCATTGATAGGCGACGACTTCCCGCGCCACCCCGGTCCGGATCGTCTCGGTGAAGACCCCGATCGAACAGAGGAACGACAGGCCCACCGAGCCCCAGGCCAGCCGGTGTGCCAGATCGTGCGAATACCGGCTCCCCAGCAGTCCGTTCAGCAGCACGGCCACGAGGGGGAAGGTCGGGATGAGAAGAACGAGCAGATCCATCACACCTACCGTGCTACCACTTCAAGAGGTTCAGTTCGTCGACGTTCGTGGACAGCCGTCCGCGGAATACGACGATGATGATGGCCAGCCCCACGGCGGCCTCGCCGGCCGCGATCGCGATGACGAAGAGCGCGACGATTTGCCCGGCCATGGACTCCAGGTAATGGGAGAACGCCACCAGGTTGATATTGGCCGCGTTCAACATGATTTCCACCGACATCAAGACGATGATGAAGTTTCGGCGAATCAGCACGCCGATCAGCCCGGTGGCAAAGAGCACCGCGCTCACAGCCACGTATGCGCTTAAAGGCACCATACTCACCCCAAAGCGTGACGCGTGACGCGTGACACGTGACAACCCCTGTTATTTCCGCACCGCGTCTTACCCATCACTCGTCACCGGTCACTCGTCACGGGTTTTCTTGTTCGGCGTCAACCGAAGAAGGCGTCTTGGCCAGCACGATCGCCCCGATGATCGCCCCCAGCAGGAACACGCCCACGATCTCGAAGGGCAACAGGTAATCGCTGAACATCTTGATGCCGACCGCGAAACTGTCCCCGTCCTTGAGAACCGCGATCACCGGGGCATCCCCCTTCGCCCCGTTGAACGGGGACTGGAGCAGCAGCAACAGCAATTCCCCGCAGATGCCCGCCGTCGCGAACAGAACGATGGCGTGGCGGGTGTGCAGGTACCGCTGGTCCGTCTTCAGGGCCACGTGGAGCAGGAGCGTCAGCAGCGCCAGGCCGCAGTGGACGGGGTTTCTGAATGCAATCGTGAGCACCCCCGCGACGATGCTCACCAGTGAGAAATAGACAAAGAAAAATAAGACCATGCTGTGTCTGATTACGTCAGATGTTTCGGTGGCACCGATTGGGTGGCCTTGAGAACCGACTGCGGGAAAAAGTAGCGGTACTCGCGGCTCCCCTGATCGTCTTTTTCCTGATTGTGGGCGACAAGGTACTTCTTGCCGTCCTCGATATATCGCTCGCCGATCTCGTAGAGCCGACGTTTGTCGAACAGGAGGGTCCGTTTGTCGTGGGTGGAGAACTCGTACATCTTCGTCATCGCCAGCGCGTTGACCGGGCAGGCCTCCACGCAGTAGCCGCAGAACACGCACTTGGTGATGTCGATAAAAAACTCGCTCGCGTAGCGCTGCAACGGGAGAGACTTGTCCTCGGCGCTGATCACTTTGATACACCGGGAAGGACAGGCGGCCTCGCAAAGATCGCACCCCACGCACCGTTCCTTCCCGTCGTCATACCGCAGGAGCGCCAGCGCCCCGCGATGGGTATCGGGCAGCGTCCGCTGCTCCCTCGGATACTGAAACGTGATCGGGCGGTAAAACATGTGCTTGAAGGTGACCTTCATCGCCTCCCAGATCTCGTAAAACAGCATCGCCTGGAGGAGCTTCTTGGTCAGAACGCCGATGCGCATGAAGTTCTCCGCTTGTCACCCTTCGGCAGATGGGCCCTTATGCCTGTTTTTGCCGTCGAAGTCTAGCCCTTTTCCCCGAGCTCACTCGCTATGCTTTGTCGATGGTCACGGCGGTCAGCTTGAACGCGGGCACGCCCGTCGTCGCATCCACCTCGACCGGCATCAAATCCTTCACCGACGGCTCGTTGAAGTGCTCCGGGAAAAAACAGGAGCCCGGCATCACGGCCAGATCGACCTGCACGCTCAGGGTCAGCGATCCCAGCACCGACGTGACCCGAACCTTCGCGCCCTCGGCCAGGCCCAGCCGCTCGATATCCTGCCGGCTCATGCGAAGCCGCCCGGTGTTGGGTGTAATCTGCATCAGCCCCGAGGCCTGCGTCGACAGCTTGCCCGAATGCGCGAGCACCTGTCCCATCAGCAGCGTGAACGAATTCTCCTTGACTGACGATTGACGATGGGCGATCGACGCATACCGGCTTCCCACTTCGGCTGCATAGCCGTTGGACAAATAGGCCTCGGCGGTGGGCGCCAGTTTCCTTGGCTGCCCAAGATTGTAGTAGCCTGGCACCAGCTTCATGATTTCCGTCTGGATGTCGGCGGACGATTCGTATTCCCACTGAGACCCCAACCCGCCGGCGATGGCCGTCATGATGTGCCAATCGGGCAGGCTGTCCCCGATCGGATCCATGCTCTGCCGGATGCGGAGGACCCGCCCTTCCAGATTGGTGAACGTGCCGTCCTTTTCCGCAGCGGTGCAAGCCGGAAGGACCACATGAGCCAGCCGGCCTGTTTCCGTCAGGAATGGGTCCTGACAGATCAGGAGGTCCAGCCGTTCCAGCGCAGCCTTGACCTCGAAAGACGCAGGCAACGTGGCGAGCGGATTCTCGCCGATCAGGTAGAGCGCCTTGATTTCCCCGCTCCGGCACCGTTTCAGAATCTCTACGAGCCCGGCCCCACTGTCCGGCGCGGGCAACGAGACCGGCGTCTCGGAACCCCAGGCCTTGGCAAACTTGGCCCGCGCGGCCTCGTCATCGAATCGCGCTTGGCCGGGGAGAAACTCCGGCGCCGCGCCCAGGTCCACGGCTCCCTGTTCGTTGGCTTCTTCGGTCACGGAATTGATGCCGCAGCCGGGCTTCCCCAACTTGCCGGTCAGCCAGGCCAGGTCCACCACGCTCAACACATTCTGGTAACCGCCGGAACGTCGGACGATCCCTTCGCCACAGAGGATGACGGCGCGCGGCGCCTCGGCGAACGCCGCCGCGGCCTCGTGGATCTGCTTGATCGACACACCCGTCTGGGCTGCCACAGTATCGAGGGAGACCGCGGTAGCCGCCTGTTTCAGGGCCGCAAAGGCTTTCGGATGCTTGCCGGTCGCCGTCTCATCGACCAGGTCCTGCTGCAACACGGAAGCCACGAGCCCCCGCACGAACAGCCCCTCGGTGCCCGGCTTGACCAGCATGGGATGGGAGGCCAACTGGGCGATGTTCGTGTTGGCCGAGTCCACGACGATGACCTGCGCCTTGTAGACGCGGATCGCTTCCTTGACCCGCACCGCGGTCAGGGGATTGGTCTCGGTGAGATTGGACCCGACCAGGAGGATGGCCTTGGCCTTGGTGATGTCCTCCCAATCGTTCGTCATCCGGCCGACGCCCAGCGCCCGCTGCGCTGCCTGGACGAAGTTCGCATGGCCGTAACGGGCGCTGCTGTCCAACTGATTCGTGCCGATCGCGACTCGCATCAGCTTCTGGAACAGGTAGAGTTCCTCGTTCGTGCAGCGGGCCGTGATCAGCCCCGCGATCGCCTGCGGACCATGCTGGGCCTTGATCGCGGCCAGGCGATCCACCACGCTCTGCGCCGCCTCCAGCCAGGGAGCCTCGATCAATTTCCCGTCGCGGCGCAGGAGCGGCTGCTTGAGCCGCTGGTCGTTGTCGATGTACTGGAACCCGAAGCGGCCCCGCACGCAGAGCCCGCCATGGCCCTTGGCCGTCTCGGACCGGTCGCCCCATTTGTTCTTCCAGGAGAGCGGCGAGGTGACGCGGACCACTTCGCGGTCCTTCGTCTCGATGATCATCTGACAGCCGTCCCCGCAGTAATTGCAGGTCGTCGTCGTTTTCTTCAACTGCCAGGGCTTGTACAGATACTTGGAATATTTGTTCGTGATCGCACCCACCGGGCAGACCGCCAGGCAATCGCCGCAAAACTCGCAGGAGAGGGGCTGGTCCCCCTTCGCCACCACCTGAGTGAACCCGCCCTTTTTCGCGAACTGCAAGGCATCGATCATCAGCACGTCTTTACAGATGTTGATGCACTCGCCGCAGGCGATGCAGCGGTTCATGTTGAAGTCCAGGACCAG
>JACQCB010000011.1 GCA_016201805.1 Nitrospirota bacterium
CAACGTCTCTCGCGCACTGCCTCCGGCGCCCCCTCCACTACTTGGGAAATGCGGGTCCGTCCCGTGGCTTCCCCTTCCTTCACGATGGTGTAGCGTCCGGCGCAATGTTGCTCAATGAGATCCATCGCCTCCTTGCGAAGCTTGGTGAACATGTACCCACTTTCGCCCTTGAACGGATAGGTGACGACCCCGCCCGTTTCCGTCTCCTGAACCAGTTTAGCTCCTTCAGAACAGCCGAAACAGCCGAGGAGCAGGGCCAGGGCAGTGACTCTTGACCACGGTTTCATAAGGGCCTTATGATAACAACGGGCGCACGATCGACCGCCGCGTTGGCAAAGGCAGTGCGGAGTCTTCATCGAACCTTATACGGTTGCGAGGAGAGGATCGCCATGCATCGCCGTTCTTCTATCATCTGGAGAGGGGCCGTATTAGGGCTTTCACTCCTGCTGGGGCTCGCGATCAGCAACAGTGCCTCGGCCTATCACTCCTACCTCTTGACGGTCCAGCAATTGAACGCCGGCCTCGCGAAGGCCGCCGACAAGGGGACCGGCCCAGCGGCCAAGGGATTTGTTCTCATCGACGTCCGGACTCCGGAGGAATACGCCTCCGGCGTCATCCCCGGGACGGACCTCAACATTGACTACCGCCAGATCAAGGCCCGCCACCGCGAGATCGGCGCCAAACTCGACGACCACATCGTCGTCTACTGCCAGTCCGGGCATCGCAGCAATATCGCGGCGGAGACGCTGGCCGACCTCGGCTACACGCGCGTCTATAACGTCAGCGGCAGCATGAACGCCTGGACGGAAGCCGGCTATCCGGTCGAGACTCCTCGACGTTGACGTAACCGATTCACGGGCGACCGGAGCGGCCGGGTCCGGCCTTGTCCCCCTGTGAGGGCGCAGCCACGGCCCGATGGAACAGGCCGATCACAGAGGGGAGCGGGATATGGACCATCTGACTTCCATCGACCAACGGCTGCCAGGATCTGTCGTCGCCGGCGCCCAACGTTCGCACGAACTCCCCGCCGATCAATAAGTCGGAGGAGGACCCGCCATCCATCGCCATGGCGTGGCGCAGAGTCGGAAATCGATCCCTCAGACATTCCGCCAAGTCCCGTAGCGTCGTCGTCGCCGCCGTCTTGATGAGCAGAATGTTGCCGTTGCCATCTTCCCCCACGATCGTCTGATGCGCCTGCTTCCCTGTCTGGCGGACCCTCGGCCTACCGACCTGATCGAACAACATGAGGGACTGGGCCGCTTCCCGATACGAAGGCTGGCTATCGGTGAACGAATCGACCGCCAAATCCAAGACCCGCGCTTTTCGCATCACCGGATCGATCGGCTCCGCAACGAACAGCCCCTGCCATTGCGGATGCCGCTTGCTCCCAAGCGAACGCCCGTCCTTATACAGCAGCCCCAGATACGCGAAATCCTCCCGGAAGAGTCCGGCGTTGAACAGCACGACGGCGTGGGTTCGTCGTTGCCACTCCTGGATGGTCAGCGGAGCAGGCAACCCCTCATCGCGGAAGTAGTAGGTCGAAAACCGAACCCGCTCGGGGTCCACCTTCACCAGATAGAGGGACGCCACCTGGTCCCTGCACGATGCCCCCGGTTCCCACACCGTGACCGCCAACCCCTCCGCAATCTGATCCCAAGAAAGGTCTTGCGCCGACACCGGGGCGAGCCCACCCGCCCACAGTCCCGCAACCAACACGACAATCCGAAGGAGCAGCCGATTCATAGTCGGTCCATTCACCTGCAAGGCCGGGATGGGACTCCTGCTGCCCTTGCGCTGAGTGTCCGAGGGGCTCATGGGAGCATCACTCCGAACATCGGTCGTGGCAAAATACCAGAGGCGCCTGTTGAGAAATGGACACGCGAACGCCGAATGGCCTCATCCGCCGAACGGCAACACCGTGGGCGGAACCGCCAAGGCGGCGGGAGCCGTGAACTGGGAGAACATGAGCGTTGCGGAGACGGCCCAGTCGATGAAAGGTTGCGGGTAGACCCCCAGGATCAACGTGCCGGCAAGACAGACATAGATCGCCGCCTTCATCGGCGTCGAGATGGGCAGCGGCGTGCGATCGATCGGCTCGTTGATGTACATCTTCTTGACCACGATCAGGTAATAGTACATCGAGATCACGATGTTGAGGAGCCCCACGACGAGGAGGGTGTAGAGCCCCTCGTTGATCGCCGCGACGAAAATGTAGAGCTTGCCGATGAAACCGGCCAGAGGCGGGACTCCGGCCAGGGAGAGAAGAAACACCAGCATCGCCATGGCCAGGAACGGCGACCGCCGATTCAAGCCGCTATAGTCCTCGATCTCGTCGCTGCGGATCAGGTTCCCGACCGCGATCACCACCGCGAAGGCGCCCAAATTCGCAAAGAGATAGGTCAACAAGTAAAACAGAATGGCATCGCCGCCCATCTTCGTCCCGGCCGCCAAGCCGATCAGAATATTCCCGACCTGGGCGATGCCGGAATAGGCCAGCAGCCGCTTGATGTTCTTCTGGGCAATCGCGACGACGTTGCCGTACGTCATCGACAGAATCGACACCCCCACCATCAGCAGGACCCAGGCCGGCTTGAGCGTGGCCAGGGAAACCAGGAACATCCGGAGCAGGATCGCAAAGGCCGCCCCCTTCGGCGCGATGGACAGGAACGCGGTCACGGGAGTCGGCGCCCCGTGGTACGTGTCCGGGATCCAGGAGTGGAAGGGCACGGCCCCGATCTTGAAGCCCAGCGCCCCGAAGATCAGCAGGAATCCGATGATCAAGCCGGTCGTCGGGGGAGCCGCCGCGATGTCCGAGAAGACCAGCTTGCCGGTCTCGCCGAAGACCAGGCTGATGCCGTAGGCCAGCAGCCCGGCGACAAAGACCCCGAGGATGAAGAACTTGAGCCCCGCTTCGTTAGAAGCCACGTCGTCGCGCAAGTAGGCCACCAACACGTAGAAGCCGAACGTGGAGAACTCCAGCGTGATGAAGACCGACAGGAGGTCGTTCGCCGAGGCCATGAACATCATGCCCAAGGCCGACATGAGGATCAGAAAGTAATATTCGCCCTTGAAAAAACGGAACCGCCGGACGTAGTCCACCGATACTAGAATGACGAGCGCGGTCGCGATCACGATCAGTATTTTGAAAAAGATCGCCAATCGGTCCACCACGAACATGTCGGCAAAGAGGGTGCCGGTCACCCCGGTCCGGTCGAACCAGAGCAGGTTCAGCAGTACGGTCGCCAGGCCGCCGACGCTCAGATACGCCAGCCGGACCTTCGGCAGGCGCGGCATCGCAAAGTCCACGACCAGCACCACGCAGAGCCAGACCGTGAGCAGCATCTCCGGCAGGAGCAGGAGCAGGTCCGATCCGGACATGGACAGGTTGAAGGTCATTCGTCTGCCTCGTGACGGGCGATAGATGACAAGTTATCTGCTTGCCTCTTTAACTCGTCACGCGTCACGCCTAACGCGTCACCGTTCCCCGCGGCCAGCGGCACGACCTGCGTGATGCGGGCCACCAGGGGATCGGTGCCGGCCCGGATCACGTTATAGAAATGGCCGGGAAAGATCCCGAAGATAATGCTGCAGGCGATCATGAGCAGCAGCGGCATCCGGTCCACCATGGCCACCGCGTCGTGCGCGTGGCTGTATCGGCTGTCCATCGGTCCGTAGAACAGCCCCCGCATCATCCGGAAGAGATAGGCCAGCGTCAACACGATGCCCAACACCGCGACGATGACCTGGAACGGATACTTGTTCCAGCTCCCGACCAGGATCATGACCTCGGCGATGAAATTCACGGTCCCCGGCATGCCGACGGACGCCATGCAGGCGATCAGGAAGCATCCGGCCACGAAGGGCATGCGGTTGACGAGCCCGCCCAGCGAAGGAATGTCGCGCGTGTGCGTCTGGTCATAGACCCAGCCGGCCATCGCGAACAGCATCCCCGTCGCCATGGCATGGGCGAACATGTAGAGGACGGCCCCGCTCAGACTGATGTAGTCCAGCGCCGCCATGCCGAGGAAGACGTAACCCATGTGGCTGGAGCTGCTGTAGCCGATCACGTACTTCGTGTCCTTGGCGTAGAATGCCACGAAACCGCCGTAGATGATGCTGAAGACGCAGAGCACCGCCGCGATCGGCATCAGCTCGCGGGTGGCATCGGGCAGGATCTCGAAGGCCACGCGGATGATCGAGAAGTGCCCCAGCTTCATCAGCACGCCCGCATGCAACATGCTGGTGGCGGCCGGCGCCGCGGCATGCCCGACCGGCGACCAGGAATGTAGCGGCCAGAGCGGCGCGATCGAGGCGAAGCCGAAGAAGATCAGCAGCCAGATGACCGTGGCCAGGTTCCCCGAGAATTTGGCCTGCTCGCGCAGCACCAGGATGTCGAACGTGTGGAGGCCTGAAAATTTGTAGATCAGCAGGATGCCCAGCAGCGCGAGGATCGCCCCAGCCGAGAGAAAGAGGGTCAACTTCATCGCGGCGTATTCTTTGCTGTTCGAACCGAAGTTGAAGAAAAACCCCACCGAATCCCGCTTCTTCAGCCCCTCAGGATCGGTCATCTCCAGATAGCCCTTGGTGTGGCTCCCCCACACGCCCAGCAGCAGGTACATCGGGAGCACGGACATCTCGTAGAAGAAGTACAGGAAGAACAGGTCCAGGGACATGAAGACGCCGATCGTGGCGGCGGCCAGGATCAGCAGGAAGATGTAGAATTCCTTGGCGCGGTCCTTGATGTGCCAGGAGACAAAGACGCCGGCAAACAGGAGAATGGCCGAGGCCAGCACCAGCGGCGTGCCGATGCCGTCCACGCCGAGGTGAAACGAAATCCCCAACTCCTTGGACCACTCGAACCGTTGAATGAACTGGTAGCCGCCCTTGACCGGATCGAAGGCGAAAAAGAGATAGATCGAGGCCAGGAGGGAAATGCCCGCCGAGGCCGCAGCGATCAGGCGGACTTGCAACACCTGCCGGTTCGGCACAAACAACAGCGCGATGGCCCCCAGGAAGGGCGCGAACAGGATGTAGAGCAGCGCGTATTGACCCATCGTCTATATCCCGTGAGGCGTCAGGGGTGAGGGGTGAGGCGACAAGGAAGTGGCGCGTGGCGAGGCGTCAGCTTTGCTCTCGCCTAACGCCTCGCGCCTCACGCCCAACGAGCCCCCAGTTTCTGCCACCGACCCCCGGTCCAACCGATTCACCAACGCCTGCACGGACCCGTTCATGATGTGCAAGAACGGCGCTGGGTACAGTCCGATCCAAAAAATCATGACCGACAGCGACACCGCGATCACCGTCTCGCGCACATTGAGATCCGCGATCGCATGGCTGAGACCCTGAGGCAGCGGACCGAACATCGCCCGCTCGTAGTACCAGAGAAAGTAGGCCGCTCCGAAGATCACCCCGGTGACCGCCACGGCGCCATACAGCCAGTAGGCCTCGAAGGCGCCCAGGAGGATCAGAAATTCCCCGACGAAGCCGTTGGTCCCGGGCAACCCGATCGAGGCCAAGCCGATGATCAGCAGAAACGTGGCCAGCAGCGGCACCTTCTTCGCAAGCCCGCCGAAGGAGGACAAATGGGTGCTCTGCCGCCTGGCGTAGAGAAAGCCGGCCAGAAAAAACAGCCCGGCGGTGCTGAACCCGAGATTGATCATCGTGAGGAGGCTGCCTTGCAGGCCCTGGAAGTTCAGCGCGAACAGCCCCACCACGACGAACCCCAGGTGGCTGATGCTGCTGAACGCCAGCAGACGGCGGAAATCCGGCTGGATCAGGGCGACAATCGCCCCATAAATGATCGCGAGCAAGCCCAGGGTCATCATGACCGCCACCACGCTTTCGTCCTGAGACGCCTCCGGCAGGAGGGGCAGGCTGAAACGGATAAACCCATAGGTCCCGAGCTTGATCCCCGCCAGAATCACCGCCATGCCGATCGGGCCCTCGATCAGCACATCCGGCAGCCAGGTGTGGAAAGGAAAGAGCGGCGCCTTGAACACCAGCCCCAGAAAGATGAGCCAGAAAATCAGCACCTGACGGTCGGGCGGGATCGGGATCATCAGGAGTTGCAGGAAGTCGAACGTGTACGAGGGTTCGATATGGTGGGCAACCGCCCACTCGTGATAATTCAGGTCGAGCAGGACGATCCCCAGCAGCATAAAGACGCTGCCCAGCAGGGTATAGAGCACGTACTTGAGCGCGGCGTATTGCCGTTCGGCTCCGCCGCCCCAGAGCTTGATCAGGAAATAGCTCGGGATCAGCATGAGTTCCCAGAAGACGAAAAAGAGGATCAGGTCGATCGACACGAACACGCCGACGATCGTCGTCTCCAGCGCCAGCAGGGCCGCGAAGTAGAGCTTGAGTTGGTGCCGCACCGTGTCCCAGGAATAGAGCACGATGAGGACGGTGAGAAAGGCCGTGAGGCCGACGAACAGGACGCTGATCCCGTCCAGGGCCAGGTGATAACTGATGCCCAACGGGGGAATCCAGGCGACTTGCTCGGAGAACTGCATCGCCGCAGAATCCGGAATGAACCGGAGCAGCACCACGATCGCCAGCACGAGTTCAAGCCCCGCCACGGCCAGTGCCGCGTTTTTGATCAGGTCGTCGTCATCCAGCAGACAGAGGATGAGCCCTCCCACCAAGGGGAAAAAAAGGAGCATCGACAGGATCGGGAATCCGAATGTCAGTTCTTCGAGCATTAGTTTTAAGTTATAAGTTTTGAATGTTGAGTTGTAAATTTAAAATTCATAACTCAAAATTCACAATTCATTTCAACGTCATGCCGGTGCCGGACGTGCCGGTCCACCAGGCCAGGATCAGATGTACCAGGATGAAGAGGCCCGCCACGATGATGGCCGCATACTGATGGACCTGCCCGGTCTGGAGTTTCCGCCAGGATCGCGCGGCCAGGTGATTGGCATAGCCGATGACGTTCAGCGCCCCATAGATCACGTATTTTTCGATCCGGGTGCTGAGCGCGGAGCCGGACTGGGTCATACGCCCCACCCCCACCACCACCCCATCGATCACGGTCCGGTCGAACCAGTCCCAGACCAGCCCCAGCCGCTTGATCGGCTCCACGATCAGCTTATCGTACAGTTCATCCACGTAGTACTTGTTCAGCAAGGTTGTATAGACGCCGGGGGCCTTCGCGGCCA
>JACQCB010000012.1 GCA_016201805.1 Nitrospirota bacterium
CCCCTCGTCACCGCCATGCTGACCGGCAGCGTCTGCGTGCTGGACGAGGGCAACCGCATGAATGAAAAAAGCTGGGCCTCCCTCGCCCCGCTGCTGGACCATCGGCGCTGCGTCGAGTCGATCGTGGCGGGTCTGCTCATCAAGGCGCACTCCGAGTTCCGCTGCTGCGTCACCATGAACGAGGATGCCTCCACCTACGAAGTCCCGGATTACATCCTGTCCCGCCTCCAACCCACGCTGGCCATGGGATTTCCGCAACGGGACGACGAGTTGGCCATCATGCACTATCACATCCCATTCGCCCCGGCGGACTTGTTGGCCTTGACCGTGGACTTTCTGCAAAACGCACATCAGATGAACCTTGAATTTTCGGTTCGGGACGGCATCCATCTCCTGCAATACGCGTTGAAGCGACTGGCCCAGGACCCGAGCCACCCGCTCTCGAAGGACGAGGCCTGGCGCGAAGCCTTGATCAAAGTCCTGGGAGAAGACGCGCTGGACCTGGAAGGCATGGCCCGCCGCAGAACACGCGCGCTGGGCGGCCAACCGCTGCCCCAGGGACTGGGGGACTTCTTTTTCGAAGGGGACGACCCGCTGCATCCGGAACGATAAGCCGCCCTCTGAACGTGTGACCGTCTTCACGTCGTCACGTCCCGGCAGCGATCGACTGGATGACTGTCCGACTCTACGACTTTATGACTCAGGCCGCCGACACGATCCTCCGCCTCTCGCCTCGCATCGAGGTGCTGCCGATCCTCCACGCCAGCGGAGACCTGGCCCAAGAGGTTCGCGAAACTCTGATCGGACGGCGCTTTGATTGCCTGGCGGTCCCGCTGCCGCCTTCCGTCGAACAAGCCGTGGAACAAGCCGTCCAAGCCCTGCCGCGCATCAGTCTGGTGGTCCTGCCGGAGCCCGATGAAGACGGCAAGCCGACCGTGAGCTTCATACCCGTGGACCCCTGCCAGGCGGTCATCATGGGCGTGCGGGTCGCAATGGGCGAAGATATCCCACGTGCCTACATCGATCGGGAGGTGACCGTCTTCGAGCCCACCCCCTTTTCCGCCCCGGACCCCTATGCGCTCAAACGCGTCTCGCTGGCGTCCTTCGCCTCCGCGCTGATCCCCGCGCTCCCCACTCCGGCCCGCCACAGCCAGCAATGGCATCGTCTCGCATGGATGGCGTTCCGCCTCCACAAACTGGAGCTGGATTACCACTCCATCCTCTGCCTCTGCCACCTGCCGGACTGGCCCTGGCTAAGGGAGGCCTACCGGGAGCGACAGGCCTACACAGGGCCAGAGCCGATTCACAGCCGCCCCTCTGTCCATCCGGCCGCAGCCTCCACGTTGTATTTTGTGCTGGGTGAGTTGCCGTTCCTGACGGAACTCTACGAACGGCGGCGCGCCGAGCTGCGTTCGGACCGCCACCTCTCGGTGGACGGCATCAAGGAGCTGTTGTTGGAAACCCGCAGCCTCTGGCACAAGCGACGCCTGCAGGACGCCTCCGGCGCCCACTCCATCACGAACTGGGTCACCCCTCAACTCCTGCAACTGTACCTGCAATACGTCAGGAACCTGGCCCTGATGGATCGCCGCCTCACCCCGGATCTCTACAGTCTCATACTGGCGGCCAAACAGATGGCCGGAGATGAGTTCGCCGTCACATTGCTTGAAACCGCCAAGCGCTATGTCTTCCAGGACGATGACGACCAGGCTGACACTCTGGGGCTCACGGAACCGGCCGTCGCAGCCGGCATCGGCAAACTGGAATTTCCAGATGGACGCATCGCCAAGGCCAAGAACCGTCTCCAGGGTCCTGCGCTGAGCTGGCGATCGCTGTCCCTCCGGCCCACCCCCAGCCGCGTGACGAGCCGGCGCTGGGCACAACGATGGAATCCTTTCCGCCAGTGCTCCTGGCCCCCGGAGGACAACCGCATCGAAAGCTTTACCCAACACGTGCGCGAGCAGGCCCGTGCCCTCCTGGGCGCCGACCTCGCCCGCATCGAAAAATTCACGACCTCGTTCAAGGACGGCCTGGACTTGCGCGAGACCCTGCGCCATTGGCACCACGCGCCCAGGCCGGGCCAGGCAGGCGGAGGCGCTGCGCTGGCCCGGCGCGGCCACCGACCGGCCCGCATGGACATTTACGTCAAGGAGATCCCCCCGGCCAGGGGCAACGTGGAAGTGGTCATCTTTCTGTTCGATACACCGGCCGACCCCGAAGCCTATTCCTGGCAGGCCACCTGGTACGCGGAACATGCGGCAGAATCCACGCTCTGTTTCTACGCCAGCCCCTTCCAGGAACGCCTGGTCGGACCGGGTGTCGCACAGTCCCGCTACGGCGGCGCCCTGTTTCTCTTTCCGCCCAGGCCGATCCCCAACATCTGGGAGGACCCCAGGCTGCGCTTCACCCGAACGCTGGAAGAACGGCTGATTGCCGGAGGGGCCATCC